>DATBGP010000306.1:0-2362 GCA_036557925.1 Candidatus Limnocylindrales bacterium
ATCGTGGGGTTGGCCGTCGCGCCGACCGCCCCGAAGCTGATCGCGTACTCCAGCTCCGGGATCGAGCAGGAGTCGTTCCAGATGTCGGTGGCGGTCGTCGCGATCGTCCGGCCGAGCGGCGTGTCGGCGAGCGGCGGCACCGGCAGCGATGCGGTCGAGGTCATGCCCAGCGTCCCTTCCGTCTACGCAGAGCGCCCGACGGCGGGCCGCGGTTCCCGGCCGTCGCCCTCGGGACTCATCGCCCAGCCACGCGCCTCGGTCATCCGGGCGCGGACCGCCTCGCGATCCGGGACGCCTTGAAGCCCCGGCGCCTCGAGCACCAGTGACGCCGCGGCGGCGGCCATCAACAGGTCGAAACCGGCGGCGATCCGCCTGCCGACCAGCCGCGGTTCGATCCGCGCGGCGGCGAGCGCGGCAAGGAACGTGTCGCCGGCGCCGGTGGCGTCGATCGCCGCGTGACTCGGGACCGGCGGGTAGTGGCGGAGCCGGACATGGCCGGCGTCGAGTCGGGCGACGAGGCCACCCCGGTCGCTCTGGGTCACAACGAGCGTCGCCCTGCGTCGGAGGAACCGGGTCAGGTCTTCGATCGCCACGCCGCGGTCGACATCGTCGCGGGAGAGCCCCGCAAGATCCGCCCGGCCGACGATCGCCCCGGCCGTCGGGCGGGCGCTCCGAACCTGCTCGCCGGTCGTCAGCTCGCGCAGGAGCCCCTGCCAGCCGAGGGCGACGAACGCCTCGTCGGGTGCCGCGCGCGCCCACTCGTCCGGCAGCTCGTCGGCGACCGGAGCGAGCAGCCAGCCCGGGCTCTTCCGCCACGCCTCGGGCACGGCGTCGACCGGGATGGGGTCCGAGGGCGAGTGGCAGAGCTGGAGGCGGCCTTCCGGCCGCTCGATGTTGACGAACACCGGCCCGTTCTCGAGTTCGACCAGCTGGATCTCGACGCCGGCCGCACGGATCAGGTCGATCTCGGAAGCGGTCGCCGCCTGGCGGTCGACGCCGATCACGGCCCGGGTCGGGAGGCCGAGCTTCGCGGTCGCCAGCGCCGAGTACGAGACGCCGCCGCCGAGCCGCCAACCGCGGGGGTCGTCGTCGACGATGTCGCGGGACGCCGACCCGACGACGAGGACCGCCGGCCGCTCGGGCGCCTCGGACGTCGTCGTCGCCTCGCGCGGAACGGGAGGGCTCATCGGTCGACCGTATACTTGGCGTCCATCGATCCCCTTCCCCATCGGGAGCCGGCGTGTTCTTCTACGAGCTTCATGAGGGCGACGACGAGATCTACTCGGACGTCCTCCTCGTCCACGACACAGAGATGGACCCGGAGGAGTTCTTCGAGCTCGTCCAGTCGAGCCGGCGTCGCATCCAGGAGACGTACGAGGACGATACCCTCATCGAGGCGATCGCCGTCGAGCTGGAACGCGATCACGGCTTCACGTTCGTGCATGACGGGCGGCTGTCGGCGGCGGTCAACGTCTCTCCCGAGGACGCCGAGAACTTCCTCGCCGAGGTCGGCATCGACGAGGATGACGACCTCGAACCCGAGGCCGACTACAAGGCGGTCCTCGCGGAGTTCGATCCCGACGGCGGCAGCCGGCCGAACTGACCGAATCCGGGTTCCGTCTCAGGCCGCAGTCGCGCTGCCCAGCTCAAGCGATGGCGCCGGGGTCGGCCGGGTCGCGAATCGCCGCCGATCCAGCAGGAGCGCGAGCGCCGCGACGCCGGCCAGGATCGGCCCCGAGATCGCCGGCGGCGGCAGGGCCGTTCCGGGCGCCGGGCCGAAGCCGACGATGAGCACCGGCACCGCAACCGCCCACGCGGGCAGCACCCACATCGTGGCCCACGCCCAGCGGACGCCGGATCGATACGGAACGGCCAGGATCGACACCATCAGCACCCCGATGACCGCCAGGTTCAGCCCGCTCGCGCGGATCGCGAAGTCATACAGGCGGTAGCCGGTCGGCTCCGCGGCACGGACCTCGCCGGGCGGCCGGCCCGCGACCGCCACCGTGATCGCCGGATCCGCATCCGGTCCGCTCGCGATGTCACCGACGCCGAAGAGGACGAGGACGACGGCGATCGCCAGGAGCAGGCCCAGCGCGACCCGCGACCGGGCCGTCACGAGCCGGCCTCGGCCGTGGCGGCGGCCGACGGCGCGACATCGCCGCTCGCCGCGGCGGCCTGCGCCCGGCGACCCGCCAGCGCGAGCCGCCCGATCGCGATCGCGACGACGAGGAGGAGCACGCCGTTGACCGGATGGAAAGCCGCGATCGCCGGCTGATCCTCGCGGAACAGGATGAGGATCGACTGCAGGAAGAACTGGACCAACGCGAGCAGCGTGAGCCCGATCAGGACGCGCCCGAGC
>DATBGP010000307.1:0-9908 GCA_036557925.1 Candidatus Limnocylindrales bacterium
GGCCGGCTCTCAGGGCACGCGCCTCCCGGCGCTCGAGGCGCGTCGTACGAGCTCGGTGGCGAGGATCACTCGCCGCTGGACGGGGTCCGTGCCTTCGACTGCGTCGACCAGGAGCCGGGCCCTCTCGTGACCCATCTCCTCGATCGGCTGCCGCACGCTCGTGAGGCGCGGGGTGACGGACGTGGCGACCGGTGAGTCGTCGTACCCGACGATCGCGACGTCCTGGGGGATCCGCCGGTTGGCCGCCGCGAGGACGGCCATCGCACCGGAGGCCATGAGGTCGGACGCGGCGAACACCGCGTCGATGTCCGGGCGGGCGGTGAGGAGGCGCTCCATCGCCGCCGCACCGCTCTCCTGGGTGAAGTCGCCGCGGGCGACGAGACGCGGATCCGCCTCGATGCCCGCGTCCGACAGGGCCTCGTGGTAGCCCGCGAGGCGGTCGACGCCGGCGCCCATGTCGGCCGGGCCGGCGATCGTCGCGACGACCTGGCGGCCGCCGGCGATCAGGTGCTCGACCGCGCTCCGAGAGCCGCCCCGGTTGTCGACGTCGACGAAGCTCGCCGCCGGGGTGCGGAGCGGCCGGCCGCCGACGACGAAGGGGACGCCGGCCCGGGCGATCCGGTCGGGGAGGGGATCGTCGCCGTGGAGGCTGACGAGGAGGATCCCGTCCACGTGGCCGCCGGTGAGGTAGTCCGCCGTCCGGGTCGTGTCGGCCGGGCTGGCGGGCATCAGGAGGACGAGCTGGAGGTCCCGGGCGGTCAGGGCGCCGCTGATCCCACGGAGGACCCGCGGGAAGAACGGGTCGCTGAACAGCCGGCCGCTGGGCTCGGTGATGACGACGCCGACGGAGCCGCTCCGCCGGGTGACGAGGCTCCGGGCCGCCCGGTTCGGCACGTAGCCGAGCTCGCTGACCGCCGCCTCCACGGCGCGGCGGACGTCGGGGCTGACCTTGGGCGAGCCGTTGACGACACGTGAGACGGTCGCCCGCGACACGCCGGCACGCGACGCAACCTCTTCGAGGGTCGTCCCGTTCCTGCGGCCGCGAGTGGCGAAGACCATTGCGGGTTGGCGCTCCTCGGAGGTCGGCGTGAGAGCGCTCTCACGCGTTCGGAGGCACCATAGCAGGGCGTGTCAAGAGAGCGCTCTCACGATCGTCGCGGTCGGTTCCTTGCTGTTCACGAACGGTCGCAACCGAGCGGGTGACGCGCGTGAGGGGTGCCGCCGTCGGCCCTGACCGCCGGCAGCCCTGACCGCCGGCGCCCCGTCGCGGTTCCGGGCGTGCTCCAGGCGCACGCAACCATCGACGGGCACTCATCGCGGTCGTGGGTGTGCCTGGGGTGCGGCATCCCGAACCGGATCGCGGCCCATGGCCCGCGAACGTGCGCGCAACGTGCTGGACGTGCACGTCCGCGATCGGCTGTTCGCCGGATGGCCCGCCGGGACTCGGCGGCCCCCGGCCCTGTGCGACACTTTCGGCCATGGTCGACGCCGCACCGACAGCCGGGCCGGACGCCGCGCGGAGCTCCGCTCTCGAACGCTACGAGGCGGTCATCGGGATCGAGGTCCACTGCCAGCTCAGGACGGCCTCGAAGATGTTCTGCGGCTGCTCGAACGCCTACGCGGAGGCGCCGCCGAACACCCACGTGTGTCCCGTCTGCCTCGGCCTGCCCGGAACTCTGCCGACGATCAACCGGCGGGCGGTGGAGCACGTGCTCGCGACCGGTGTCGCCATCGAGGCCGAAACGCCGCCCGCGACCCGCTGGGATCGGAAGAACTACTTCTATCCCGACCTGCCCAAGGGCTACCAGATCAGCCAGTACGACCTGCCACTCGCGTCGAACGGCCGGTTGACGTTCGCCACCTCGCGTGGCGACGTCACGATCCGGATCACCCGGGCCCACCTCGAGGAGGACACGGCCAAGCTCGTCCACGGCACGGACGAGGCCGGCCGGCGCGTGAGCCTC
This sequence comes from Candidatus Limnocylindrales bacterium, assembly GCA_036557925.1. Classification (GTDB taxonomy): domain Bacteria; phylum Chloroflexota; class Limnocylindria; order Limnocylindrales; family CSP1-4; genus CF-46. The sequence continues at coordinate 1,965 of DATBGP010000307.1, forward strand.
GTCGACTTCAACCGCTCGGGCGCGCCGCTGATGGAGATCGTCACCGAGCCCGACGTCCGCTCCGCCGAGCAGGCCCGTCGCTACGCCGAGGAGCTCCAGGCGCTGCTCCGCGCGATCGGCGCGAGCGACGCCGACATGGAGCGCGGCCAGATGCGGGTCGAGGCGAACGTCTCCCTCCGGCCGCGCGGAACGGAGGCGTTCGGGACCCGCGTCGAGGTCAAGAACATGAACTCGTTCCGGTCGGTGGAGCGGGCGATCGCGTTCGAGATCGAGCGGCAGGCGGCCGCCCTCGGTGCCGGCGAGACGCTGACCCAGGACACGCGAGGCTGGAACGAGGACCGCGGCACCACCTACGTCATGCGGTCGAAGGAGGACAGCCACGACTACCGCTACTTCCCGGAGCCGGACCTGCCGCCGCTCCGGGTGGAGGCGGCATGGCTGGCCGCCGTCCGGGAGGCCCTCCCGGAGCTGCCGGCGGCCCATCGCGCCCGCTACGAGCGGGAGCTCGGGCTCTCGGCCTACGACGCGACCGTGATCGTCGGCGAGCCGCGCGCGGCCGAGCTGTTCGAGGCGGCCCGGGCGGCTGCGCCATCGCTCGACGCGAAGGCGCTCGCGAACTGGGTCACGGGCGCGTGGCTCGGCCTCCTGAAGAGCGACCCGGAGGCCGCGGCGCGTGTCGACGCCCGGGAGCTGGCCGATCTCGTCGGGCGGGTGGCCGGCGGGGAGCTCTCCGGCACGAACGCGAAAGAGGTCTTTGCCGCGCATGCCGCGGACGGCTCGTCGGTGGCCTCGATCGTCGAGAGCCGCGGGCTCCACCAGATCTCGGACAGCTCGGCCATCCAAGGCATCGTCGACGGAGTGATCGCGGCGAACCCGAAGGCCGTCGCGGACTACCACGCGGGCAAGCCCGTGCTCGGGTTCTTCGTCGGCCAGGTGATGAAGGCGACCGCCGGCCAGGCGAACGCGGCGATGGTCCAGGGCGTGGTCCGCGCACGGCTCGACGCGTCGGCGGACGACGAAGCCTGATGGGCATCGTCAACATCGCCCTGTGGCTCGCGGGCGTCCTCATGATCGCCGTCGGCTACAACCGCGCCCGCGGGCCCTGGGCTCGCTACCAGGCGCTGAAGGAGCAGGACGCGAACGCCGAGCGCTATGCCGCCTGGCGCGGCGGGATCCACGACGAGGGCACGACGGGCGCATCCGTCGCGATGCAGATCCTCCGGCGCCAGGCCCGCGTCGGCGCGGCGATCGCCGTTGCCGGCGTCGTGCTCGTGTTCCTCGGCTTCTTCCTGAAGTAAGAGCCCGCGCCACGTCGGGACCCGCCCGGTCAGCGGTCGCGGATCCGGCGGTGCTCGATCGCGGTGCAGCGGTCCATCACGACCGCCAGCCCTGCGTCGTGAGCGATTCGGGCAGCCTCCCAGCTCACCACGCCGAGCTGGAGCCACAGGCATCGCGCGCCGATCTCGACCGCCTCCTGCGCGTGCGGCACGCACAGCTCCGAGCGCCGGAACACGTCGACGATGTCGAACGGGCCGGTCGCGTCGGCCGCCTCGCGCAGCGTCCGGAAGGCCGGGATCCCGATCACGTCGCGCTCCCCGGGGTTCACCGGGACACACTCGTAGCCCTGGTGGACGAGGTAGCGGAAGACACCGAAGGAGGGTCGCGTCGGGTTCGACGACGCCCCGATGACCGCGATCCGCCTCGCCGCGCGGAGGATCGCGCCGGCCTCCTCGCCGTCGGCGATCGGCACCGGGCCGCGAGCCTCCTCCAGATCGAGATAGGCGATGGCCCGTGCGCGTTCGGCCGCTCGCCGTGCCGCCCGGTCCTCGGCCGTCTCGTCGGTCATGCGCGGACCCGGATCGCCTCGAGGCCGCGGAGCACGAATCGCGGCTTCCAGCGCGGTTCCTCGACGAGCTCCAGCCGCGGCAGCGTCTCGAGCATGTGCCGGAACAGGATGTCGAACTCGGCCTTCGCGAGGGGCGCGCCGAGGCAGTAGTGGATGCCCGCCCCGAACGAGAGGTAGGGGTTCGGGCTCCGATCCAGGACGATGTCGTCCGCCCGATCGAACACCGCGGGGTCGCGGTTCGCCGCGGCGAACTGGAGGGCCACCTCCTGGCCGCGCGGGATCCACGTGCCGTGGACCTCGACGTCCTCGAGGACCCAGCGCTCGAACATCGGCGCCGGCGTGTCGAAGCGGAGCAGCTCCTCGATCGCGGTGGGGACGAGCCCGGGATCCGCCCGCAGCTCGGCCAGCGCGTCCGAGTGCCGGAACAGCGCGTACCAGGAGTTCGCCGCGCCGTTGACGGACGCCTCGTGGCCGGCGTTCAGCAGGAGGACGGCGGTCCCGATCAGCTCGTCCACGGTCAGCCGGTCGCCGCCCGCCTCGACGACGGCGGCGAGATCGCTCAAGAGGTCGTCGCCGGGCCGGCCCCGCCGGGACCGGAGGAGGTCGCGGAGGTAGGACTCGAACGCCGCGCTCGCGTCGGTCGCCCGGCGCTGCATCTCCGGCGACGGGTTGAGCTCGAACATCAGGGTCATGTCGGCCGACCATGGCCGAAGGAGGTGCCGGTCCGCCTCCGGGATGCCGAGCAGCTCGGCGATGACCGTGACCGGGACCAGCTCCAGGAGATCGGCGATCAGGTCGAATTCGCCCAGCTCGCGAACAGAGTCCATGACGCCTGCGACGATGGCCTCGATCCGCGGACGCAGCCCCTCGACCGTGTGCGGTGTGAAGGCCTTCGTGACGAGGCGCCGGAGCCGCGTGTGGTCGGGCGGCTCCATGTCGATGAGCTGGAGGTCGAGGAGGTCCCGGAACGGCGCCTGGTCGGCCGGCGGTGCCTCGCGACCCCACTCCTCGTGCGTGGCGACGTGGCGGTAGGACCGGCCGAGCCGCCGGTCGCGGAGGAGCGCGTTCACGTCGGCGTGCCGGGAGACGAGCCACTGGTTCGTGCGCTCGTCGAAGAGGACCGGCGCTTGCTCGCGGAGGCCGGCGAGCGCGGGGTAGGGGTCGGCGACGAACGCGGGGTCCCACGGGTCGTAGCCGAGGTGGGCGGCGCTGGACCGCGGGCCCGACTGCACCACGCTCTCCATCGGCCGATCCTAGGCGATCCGGCACCGCGTGATCAGGGGAAGCGCGAGACGGCGTCCACGACGAGGTCCAGGAACGCCGGCCGGTCGAGCCGCACGCAGACGTCCGCATTCGGCGGCCGACCGCCGACGCCTCGTTCGTCGGCGACGGTTTGGCCGCGGGCCAGCCCGTCACCGAGCTCGACGTCGACCCGGAGCCGGCGCCGCTCGATCAGCCAGGGCGCGACGAGCACGCCGACGGCGACCGCGTCGTGAACCGGCGGGCCGTCCCAGCCGTAGCGCTCGCGATGATGGCGCCCGAAGAACCGCATCAGGTCCGCGAAGACGCGGCCGGTCCGGTTCCCGAGCGCCTCCAGCCGGGCGACGTCGTCCGGCAGGACCAGCGCCTGGTGGGTGACGTCGAGGCCCGACATCAGGATCGGGAGCCCCGAGTCGAAGACGATCGCGGCTGCCTCGGGGTCCTGCCAGATGTTGAACTCGGCCGACGCGGTGGTGTTGCCGACGCCGAGCGCCCGCCCATCAGCGAGATCGCCCCGACCCGGTCGTGGAGGGCCGGGAACGCCCGCAGGAACAGGGCGACGTTCGTCAGCGGCCCCGTTGGCACGAGCGTCACGGGCGCGTCCGCACGCCGGACGAGATCGGCCATCACCTCGATCGCGGCGGCGGGGAGCGCCTCGACCGTCGGCTCCGGCAGGTCGGCGCCGTCGAGGCCGGACGCGCCGTGGACATGGGTCGGGATCCACGACTCGAGGACGAGCGCCCGCTCCGCGCCGGCTGCGACCGGGACCTCGGTCCGCTCGAGGAGCGTCAGGACGCGCAGGGCGTTGCGCGTGGTGTTCGCCAGCCCCGCGTTGCCGCCGACCGTCGTGATCGCGAGGACGTCCAGCTCCGGTGACGCCAGCGCCAGCGCGATCGCGAGAGCGTCGTCGTGGCCGGGGGTCGCAATCGAGGATGACCCGGCGCGGGGTGCCCGGCGCCGGCGCTCCCGGCAACGCGGCCATGGCCGCGACGCGGTGCGGGTCGGTCATCGGGGGTTGGCCCGTTCGGCATCGGACCCTGTCGGATCGTCGGGCGTCAGGCCGTCGCCTCGCGCTCGTACGGCTTGCCGTCGGCCGCCGGCGGCGTGCTCCGGCCGATGAGCCCGGCGAGCACGATGATCGTGACGATGTAGGGGAGGGCGCTGAACACCTGGGCCGGGAGGGCCTTGACGATCTGGCCAAGGTCGCCGGTCGGCGGCGCGAACGTGATCGTCTGGCCGAGCGTGAGGAACAGCGAGAAGAGGAGCGCGGCCCCGAACGCCCCGATCGGCGTCCAGCGGCCGACGATCATCGCGGCGAGGGCGATGAACCCGCGGCCGGCCGTGCCGCCCGCCTGGAACGAGTTCGACAGCTCCATCGACAGAAACACCCCGCCGAGCCCCGCGAACGCGCCACCGATGAGGACGTTGCGGTAGCGAAGCTTGATCACGTCGATGCCGACCGTCTCGGCGGCCTTCGGATGCTCGCCGACCGCCCGGGTCCGGAGGCCCCAGCGCGACCGGAACAGGAGGATCTGGAGGATCACGGCGCAGACGAGCAGGCTGATCGTGATCGGCCCCTGGTTCAGGATCGTCGTGAAGATCCAGCCGACGACCGGCAGATCCGTCAGCGCCTCGGGCGGCACGATCTTGGCGAACTGGCCGGCGCTCGTCGGCGACGCGGCCGCGATCACGTTGTTCAGGTAGCCGGTGATGCCGAACGCGGCGATGTTGATGATCGTGCCGCTGATGATCTGGTCGATCCGGAGGCTGATCGACAGCCACGCGTGGAGCAGCGAGATCGCGACGGCGGACAGGAGCCCCGCGACCAGCCCGATGAGGAGGGCGGGGGTGATCCCGAGGGGCCCCGGGGCGAACGGCCCGAGCAGGTTGTTGGCCGCGATCCCGATCACCCAGCCGGTGAACGCCGCGGTGAGCATCGTCCCCTCGATGCCGATGTTGACCACGCCCGATCGCTCGCAGACGACGCCGCAGAGCGCCCCGAACGCGATCGGTGTCGCGGCCCGGAGGATGATCGGCGCGCTCGTCGGCAGGACGGCGATCAGGTAGCCGGCCACCTGGAAGATCACGCCCAGGACGGGGATGCCGTAGAGAAGCTGGTCCATCAGCTGCTCGCCCTCACGAGGTCACCGACTCGCTGCCATACGACCGGGTGACCGTCTGGGTCTCGGCGGCGAAGTTCTCCTTGTCGCCCTTGCTGATCGCCCGGGCCAGCACCGGCAGCGCGACGAGGACGATCAGGATCACGGCCTGAAGGACGTCGACGAGCTCGCGCGGCGTCCGCGCCTCGATCTGCATCTGGCCCGCGCCCGCGCGCATCGCCCCGAACAGGATCGCCGCAGGGATGATCGCGATCGGGTTCGACCGGGCGAGCAGGGCGACGGCGATCGAATCGAAGCCGACCGTGGTCGCGAAGCTCGTCGCCGTCTGGTGGGTGACGCCCAGGAGCTCGTTGGCGCCGGCCATCCCGGCGAGCCCCGCCGACATCGTCATCGTCAGGATGATCAGTCGACGCGGGCGCATGCCGGCGTAGCGCGCCGCGTCGGGGTTGACGCCCGCGGTCCGGATCTCGAAGCCGAGGGTCGTCCGGTAGAGTAGCCACCAGACGACCGCGACCATCGCGAAGGCGAGGAAGATCCCGATGTGGCCGGTCTCGCCAAGGACGATCGGCAGGGCGGCATTGCCGACGTCGTAGGTGATCGGCGCCTGCGCCTGGGGCACGCGGAGCGGTCCGGCGACCGCCGCCGCGAGGACGCTCAGGGCGACGTAGTTGAGCATGATCGTCGTGACGACCTCGTGGGCCCCGGAGATCGCCTTGAGCCAGCCCGCGATGAACCCCCATGACGCCCCCAGCAGGGTGCCGGCGATGAACGCCAGCGGGGCGCCGATCCAGGTCGGCTGATCCGCGAGGGCGACGCCGACGGCGACGGCGCCCAGCACGCCCATCAGCAGCTGTCCCTGGACGCCGATGTTGAACAGGCCGGACTTGAAGCCGAGCGCGACCGCCAGCCCGCCGAACACCAGCGGCGTGGCCGCGACGAGCGTGCTGATGATCGGGTCCCAGCCGAAGAGGGAGCCGGCGAGCAGCGCCCGATAGGCGACGAGAGGCTGGGCCAGGTCGATCGTGCCGTCCTTGATCCAGGCCGCCGCGTACACGAAGAACGAGCCGATGAGCACGGCCAGCACGATGGCCGCGACGGGCAGGACGATCGCGGTCCGGACCTGTCGCAGCCGCGCCCCGTTCGTGCGGGGCCGGCCGGCGGGCGCGCTCACGGGTTGGCCCCGTGGTCCGGCGTGTCCGAAGCCGGCGTCGCGGCGCCCTCCTCGCCCGCCGGGTGCGCGACGTCCGCGGGTGCGGCTCCCGCATCGATCCGGAGGGCCGTGTCCACGGTTGCCGCCTCCGTGGGCATCGCGCCGCTCGCGATCGCGGCCTCCTGGCGCATCCCGGTCGCCATCAGGACGCCGACCTCGTTGCGATCGGCCGTGCGACCGTCGACGATCGAGACGATCTGGCCGCGGTACATCACGGCGACGCGGTCACTGAGCTCGAGGACCTCGTCGAGCTCCGCCGAGACGAGGAGCACCGCCGTTCCGGCGTCGCGCTTCCTGATCGCCTGGCGGTGGATGAACTCGATGCTGCCCACGTCCAGGCCGCGAGTCGGCTGGTCGAGCACGAGCAGCCGCAGGTCGCCGTCCAGCTCACGCGCCACGACGACCTTCTGCTGGTTGCCACCCGACAGCGTGCCCGCGGTGACGTCGGCGGACGGCGCCCGGATGTCGTACTCCGCGATCGCCCGCTTCCCGCGCTCCTCGATCGCGGCGTCGTTGCGGACGACCCCCCGCGCATAGGGCGCGTGGTAGTAGTCGGTCAGGACGAGGTTGTCGGCAACGGTGAAGGGGAGGACCAGGCCGAACCGGTGGCGGTCCGCCGGCACGTAGCCCGTCCCGAGGTTCGTCATCTGCCGGGCGCTGAGGTTCGTGACGTCCCTGCCGTCGAGCGTCACGCTGCCCTCGGTCGGCCTGCGCAGTCCGACGATCGCCTCGACGAGCTCGTCCTGGCCGTTGCCGGCGACGCCCGCCACGCCGAAGATCTCGCCCGACCGGATCTCGAAATCGACGCCCCGGACGGCCTCGCTGCCGCGATCGTCACGGACATGCAGGCCGGCGACCGAGAGCCGCGCCTCAGCCGGGTGCGACTCACCGCGATCCACGACGAGCTGCACGTCGCGGCCGACCATCAGCGCCGCGAGGTCCTCCTCGTCCGTCTCGCCCGGCAGCCGCTGGCCGACGACCCGGCCCCGCCGGATCACCGTGATCCGATCGGCGATCGCGAGCACCTCGTACAGCTTGTGGCTGATGAAGACGATGCTGTGGCCGTCCTCGGCGAGGCGGCGGAGGACGGCGAAGATCTCCTCGGTCTCCTGGGGCGTGAGGACGGCCGTCGGCTCGTCGAGGACGAGGACGCGGGCGTTGCGATAGAGCGCCTTCAGGATCTCGACCCGCTGCTGCCAGCCGACGGAGAGGTCGCCGACCTTGATGTCGGGGTCGATGTCGAAGCCGAACCGCCGGCCGAGCTCGACGATGCGGCGCCGGGCCTCCTTCCGGTCCAGGAAGATCGGCCCGGCCATGGTCTCCTCGCCGAGGAGGATGTTCTCGGCGACGGTCAGGACCGGGACCAGCATGAAGTGCTGGTGGACCATGTTGATCCCGCGGTTGATCGCGTCGGTCGGGTTGGCGATCCCGACCGCCTGGCCGTCGATCAGGACCTCGCCCTCGTCGGGCCGGGCGCGGCCGTAGAGGATGTTCATCAGGGTCGTCTT
>DATBGP010000308.1:0-3606 GCA_036557925.1 Candidatus Limnocylindrales bacterium
ACCTGATGGGGGGTCGGGCGTTCGACTGGCCGCCCGGATGAGGCAGACGTCCCGCCGAGCCGGCATCGCGGTCGCGGTCGGCTGCGTCATCCTGCTCGCCGGCTGCGGGCTGGGCGCCGCCGCGTCGCCGGCCTCCCTGGCGCCCGAATCGATCGGGCCGGCCGCGACCGCCGGGGCGGCCGCCACGCAGACCCGGGGGCTGATCGTCCAGGCGCTCCAGTCGGTCGCGGTCCAGTTCGGCGACGCGACCCGGCCCTACCGGCCCGCCGAGTCCGCCCGGCTCCGCGACGCGCCCCGGGCCGTCTACCAGGTCGTCCTGCCGGATCAGCCAGACGCCGGCTACGTCGTCGTCTACGAGTTCCCGGACTCCGCGTCGGCCGTCGACGCGGGCAACGAGGAGGCGGGCTATCTCGGGACCGGGAACGGCAAGGTCCAGTTCCCGTTCGGCACCCAGCACGTCCTGCGCCAGGTCGGCACGACGCTGGTCCTCTACTCGTGGCTGCCCTCGGCGTCCTCGGACCCGACCGCGGGCAAGGTCGCCGACGCGCTGAACACCCTCGGCGTCGGGTTCAGCGTCCCGCGCTGACGGCCGCCCCTCGGCCCGGCCCGGCCCCCTCGCCCTCCGCCGCCGGCCCGTCACCCCGCACCCAGGCCTGGATGGGGTCGCGGCGGATCTTCAGGGTGTGGGTGCGCGGGAAGTCGTCCTCCGGCCAGAGCCGCCAGCCCGCGATCCGCTGCTGCGGCCCGAGCCGCGCGTTCGCCGCCCGTACCGCCCGGTCGACGATCGGCTTCGCCTCCGCCGCGGTCTCCGCGCCTGCGCCGCGGAGCAGGACGATCGCCTCGATCCGGCCCGGCGCCGTCTCGAACACGACGCCGTCGCGGATCCCGGCCATCCGCAGCGCGTTCTCGAGGTCCTCGGGATAGACGTTGAACCCGTTTGGCAGGACGATCCGGTCCTTCGTCCGGCCGCTGAGGACGAGCCGGCCATCCTCGTCCAGGCGGCCGAGATCGCCGGTGTGGTACCAGCCCTCCGCGTCGATCGCGGCGGCCGTCGCCGCAGGGTCGCGCCAGTAGCCCTTGAAGAGCGTCGGGCCGCGGAAGAGCACCTCCCCGTCGTCGGCGATCCGGAGCTCCACCGGGGGCATCGGCCGGCCCACCGTCCCGAGCCCGTGATCCTCGCGGGTCGTGCACGTCCCGAAGCCGTTCTCGGTGCTGCCGTAGCCCTGGATCACGACGACGCCGAGATCCTCCCAGGCCTGCTGGAGGGCCGGTGGCAGGAACGCTCCGGAGCTCACGAACAGGCTCAGGCTGCCCCCGAGTCGACGATGGACGCTCCGGAAGACCAGGCGCCGCGCCGGGTAGGGGAGCCGTCGGGCGACCCGGCGGAGGCGCTCGAACAGGCCGCTTCGACCGGATCGCTCGGCCTCGCGTTCGATCGCGCTCCAGAAGAGGTCGAGCACCTGCGGAACGAGGATCATGCTCGTCACCCGGTGGGCCTGGAGCGCCGCGAACAGGACTCGCGGGTTCCGGCTCCGGACATACAGGATGTCGGCGCCGACGCTCAGCGCGTAGATCAGGCCGATCGCCTGCTCGAACAGGTGGCTGAGCGGCAGGACGCTGATCACCCGGTGGTCGAGCGGCGGGATCACGCGGTTGATCGCGGCCATCGTGGCGAGCAGGTTGTCGTGGGCGATCATCACGCCCTTCGGCGTCCCGGTCGTGCCGGACGTGAAGATCAGGTCCCAGACGTCCTCGGGTCGAGGGCGGGGCCAGGCGTCGAGCCGGTCCGCCCAGTCGGGCGGGAACAAACCGTCCGGCTCGGCGACGAGACCGTCGACCGTGGTCGTCGGGAAGTCCGCGAGGCCGGCGGCCGCGGGATCCGGCGCGTCCTGGCCGGTGCCGATGAGGAGGCGGCGCGGCTGCGCCCGGTCGACGATCGCCTGGATCGCCTCGGGGCTCATCCGGAGGTCGAGCGGGACGAGGATGAGGCCCGCGCGCATCGCGCCGACGTAGGTGGCCGGCAGCTCCGGACCCGACGGGCTCCAGGTCAGGACGCGGTCGCCCGGGTTCAGCCCGAGCGTCTCGCGAAGCCGCCATGCGGCGAGCCGGCTGCGCCGGTCGAGCTCGCGGTAGGTCCAGGACGTCTTCGTGCCGTCTTCGCGCCAGAGCCCGAGCGCCGGCCGGTCGGCGTAGCGGCGGAAGGCGCCGTCGAGGAGATCGAGCAGCGTCTCCGGCGGATCGGCGGGCGCGTTCCGGCTCGGCGTCACGTTCTCGGGCGCGGTCATGGTCGAGCGATGGTAGAGGCCGCGTTGATCGCCAGTGAAGCCCTCGCCCCGATGCTGCCGACATGGACCCGGACCGAATCGGCCGATCGCTGCGGGAGCTTCGGCTGCGATCCCGTCTTCGGCAGTCGGACCTGTCGGCAAGGTCCGGCGTCTCGCGCGAGGTCGTCAGCGAGGTCGAACGCGGCATGTTCGCCCACGCGTCCATCGACGATCTCTCCCGGCTCGCGGCGGTCCTCGGCGCCCAGGTCGACGTCCGGGTGCGGTGGCGCGGCGAACAGCTCGACCGATTGCTGGACGAAGCGCACGCGGCGACGGTCTCGGCCGCGCTGCTGCGTCTCCATCGAGAGGCATGGGCGACTCGGGTCGAAGCGTCGTTCTCGATCTGGGGCGAACGCGGATCGATCGACATCCTCGCATGGCACGAAACGACCTCGACGCTCCTCGTCGTCGAGGTGAAGTCGGTCATTCCCGACGTTCAGGCGATGCTCCATGGCCTGGATCGGAAGGCGCGACTCGCGCCGGAGGTGGCCGCTCGATTCGGCTGGCATGCGCGGACGGTCGCCCGGCTGCTGATCGTCGCCGAGTCGCCGACGTCGCGAAGCCGGGTGCGACGGCACGCAGTCGTCCTGGATGCCGCCCTTCCCGATCGCGGATCCAGGCTTCGCGCCTGGCTGCGTTCACCGTCAGCGGCGGTTCGCGGCTTGCTGTTCTTGTCCAATGCCGCTCATTCGCACACTACGGCGCCGACGTGGCGGCGAGAACGCGTCCGGAGTCCGAAACGTGCCGCAACGCGCCGCTTGGGGGCGATGAACAAGGAATCCGAGGCAGATCCCGGCACGCTGGCCGCTCCGGATCCGTAACGTGCCGACGGGCGGCAATGAACAAGTTTCCTGAGCCGGGAGGGAGCGGGCAAGGGGTTTGACCGCCCTTGGGGGCTCGGCTATGCTCCGGCGGCTCTGGCACCCGGTGCCGAACTCGAACGAGCGCCCCCCGGGCCGCACGTTCGGCGGACGGCCTGGGAACGGTCGGGGCGATCCGCGTCGCCGGCGGCTCCGGGCGAGCGGATCGAGCGAGACCCGAGCCCGAGGAGGTGAACCGGGATTGGCAGAAGTCCGAGTGGGTGAGAACGAGACGTTCGAAAGCGCCCTGCGCCGCTTCAACAAGAAGATCCAGCAGTCCGGCATCCTCGCCGAGGCTCGCCGACGCGAGCACTACGAGAAGCCGAGCGTGAAGCGGAAGCGCAAGGAAGCCAAGCGCAAGAAGAACGCCCGAACGCAGGCCGGCTGACCCAGCGCCGACGAACCCGTCGGTCCGCCGGCGC
>DATBGP010000309.1:0-1800 GCA_036557925.1 Candidatus Limnocylindrales bacterium
ACTGAAGTCCACGACCCGTCGGGCGGCTCGCGAACGCGGCCCCCAGTTCGTTGCGTTTGACCGCACGGACCTCCAAACCCGCGCGCTGCGAGTCCGGCGAGCGCAACGCGAGTCCGGCGAGCGCACCGCGAGTCCGGCGAGGGCGTCGCGCAGCCCGGCGAGGGCGCCGCGAGTCCGGCGAGGGCGCTGCGCAGTCCGGCGATGGCGTCGCCCGCCCACGTGGCTGGAACGCGACCCCACCGACGGTTCGTTGCGTTTGGCCGCACGGACCTCCAAACCCGCGCGCTGCGCAGTCCGGCGAGGGCGCCGCGAGCCGTTTTGAGCGCAGCCGGGGCGATCGGAGAGCCGGGGGCGATCGGGAGAGCTCGCCGACGCCCAGATCTGCGACGGCTCGAGCGACGACGGAGACGACACCTCCCGAGGCGTACCATCCGGGCGATGGCCACCGCGATCCGGGCCGGCGCGGACGCCGCGCCGGTGGACCAGGAGATCCGCTTCTGCCGCTCGGCTGATGGGACGCGGCTGGCCTGGGCGGTCCACGGCTCGGGGCCGCCGCTCGTCGTCGCCTCCTGCTGGTTGAGCCACCTCCAGCACGACTGGCAGAGCCCGGTCTGGCGTCACTTCCTCGACGACCTGGGCGCGATCGCCACCGTCATCCGCTACGACGAGCGCGGCTTCGGGCTGTCCGACTGGGACGTCGACGACTTCTCGGTCCAGGCCCGGCTGGCGGATCTCGAGGCGGTCGTCGCATCGGCCGGGCTGGACCGGTTCGCGCTCCTCGGGATGTCCGGCGGGTCGGCGGTCGCCCTGGCGTACGCGGCCGCCCATCCCGACCGGGTGAGCCGGCTGGTCCTCTACGGCACGGTCTGCGGCGTGCCGGTCGTCCGCGATGCCGATGCGGCCGCCGAGGAGGAGACGTACCGGAGCATGATCCGGGTCGGCTGGGCGAAGGAGGATCCGGTCTTCCGCCGGGTGTTCACGACGATCTACATCCCCGAGGCCACCGAAGAGCAGATGCGCTGGTTCGACGACCTCCAGCGGATGTCGACCTCCGCCCGGAACGCGGTCCTGAGCCGGATCGCCCGCCAGCAGGTGGACCTCGTCGACGAGATCCCGAAGATCGTGGCCCCGACGCTGATCCTGCAGGCGACCGGCGACCACGCGACGACGTTTGACAACGCGGTCGACGTCTCCGCCGCGATCCCCGACGCGCGTCTCGTCCCCATGGACAGCCGCAACCACATCCTGCTTGCCGGCGAGCCTGCCTGGGCCACGTTCCGGTCCGAGGTCACGTCCTTCCTCGAGCCCGAGCGTCGCGCGTGGGAGACCCGCCGGGCGGCGGCGGACGAACCGCCGGCCGAGCCGCTGACGCCGCGCGAGGAGGAGGTCCTGGCACGGTGCGCCGAGGGCCTCACGAACGAGGAGATCGCCGAGTCGCTCACGCTCAGCCCGCGGACCGTCGAGCGGCATCTGTCGAACGTGTACCTGAAGCTCGGGCTGACCGGCAGCGCCGCCCGAGCCGGCGCGGTCGCCCGGTACCTCCGCGCGCACTGACCGCGGCCTGCGTGTCGGGCGCCACGGGCGCCCTCGATCGAGAGCCCGATTGCGTGTCGTCGCGGTTCCCCGTTCCGGGTCCGCGCCGATAGCGTCGTCCCCGGCCCGGGCGGCGCTGCCGGTGAGCCCGAGCTTCAGGTACACGTTCGACAGGTGTCGCTCGACGGTCCGCGGGCTGAGCGTGAGCGCCTCGGCGATCTCCTCGTTCGTGAGGCCCTCGGCGCAGCGTGCCAGGACCTCCTCCTC
>DATBGP010000310.1:0-2237 GCA_036557925.1 Candidatus Limnocylindrales bacterium
GGCCGGCTGCCGCCGGGTGATGTCGGACGCCGACGTCGGGTCGATCTCGGCGGCGAACCTGGAGGCGCTCGGCCTCCGACGGATCTGGACGAACGGGCTCTACCGGCTCGATCCGGGAATGGCCGCGTGACCGACCTCGTCCGGGTCCGGCGAAGCGGGCCCAACGACGCCGTCGCTCGCGTGACGCTGGCCCGGCCGGACGTCCACAACGCCTTCAACGCCTCGCTGATCGCCGAGCTCCGGCAGGCGTTCGTCGCCCTGTCCCGCGAGGGCCCGACCGATCTCCGCGTCGTGGTCCTCGCCGGCGAGGGCCCGACGTTCTGCGCCGGCGCCGACATCGACTGGATGCGGGCCGCGATCCAGCTGGACGTCGAGGCGAACGAGCAGGACGCGATGGCGATGGCCGACATGCTCGAGGCCATCGACACGTGCCCCGTGCCGGTCATCGCCCGCGTCCAGGGCGGCGCGCTGGGCGGCGGCGCCGGGCTCTGCGCCGTCAGCGACCTCGTGATCGCCGAGGCGGGCGCGAAGTTCGGGTTCACCGAGACGCGGCTCGGGATCCTGCCGGCGGTGATCTCGCCGTTCGTCGTGGCCCGGATCGGCGAGACGCACGCCCGGGCGCTGTTTCCCGGCGGCCGCCGCTTCGACGCGATCCGAGCGCAGCGGATCGGGCTCGTCCACGAGGTCGTCGAGGGCGAAGCGGCGCTCGACGCGGCGGTCGAGTCGGCGGTCGGCGACGTGCTCGCGTCCGGCCCGACCGCGGTCCGGGCCGCGAAGGCGATCGTCCGGGAGGTCCGAGGGCTCGGCCACGGCTCGGCGAAGTGGCACACGGCCCGGGTGATCGCGCGCCAGCGGGTGAGCGAGGAGGCGCAGGAGGGCTTCCGGGCCTTCGTCGAGAAGCGCCGCCCCGCATGGGCACCTGACGACCGCTAGACGTGGGATTCCTGACCCGACTGTTCAGCCGCGCAGGCGATCCCGGTCATCGGCATTCGGCCGAGGACCTCGCGGCCCTCGACGTCACCGCGCCCGGGTGGCGGGCCATCGACCGGACGTTCGATCGGCTTCATGATTCGAAGCCCATGCATTGGGGGACCGTGGTCCGGTGGAGGACGGGCGGTCCGGACCCGCTGGACGGCATCAGCGCCTATCGCGCGGACGAGCCGCCGCACTGGCACTACGTGTCTTACGGCCTCAGCGAGCTGTACGCCAAGGAATCCGACGACGCGGAGCTCAGCGGCTGGGGCTTCGAGCTCACCTTCCGGTTGGCCCGCGACCCGGCTGCTGCCGAAGCACCGATCTGGGCGGCAGGGATGTTGCAGAACCTCGCCCGGTACGTGTTCGAGAGCGGAAACGTCCTGAGCCCGGGCGACCACATGGACCTCCACGGCCCGATCGGACCGACGTCCGGGACGGCCATCCGCGCCGTCCTGTTCGCCGCGGATGCGCAGGTGGAGCCGATCGACACGCCCAACGGCCGGATCGCATTCGTCCAGGTCGTCGGCGTGACGATCGACGAGTACGAAGCGGCGTGTGACTGGAGCTCCGACCCGATGCTCGACCTGCTCGCGGAGGCCAACCCGCTGCTCGTCACGAACCTCGCCCGACCCTCGATCCTGGGCTCGACCGAGGTGCGCGAAGCCGTCCGGGCGGGGATCGAACGGGACGGCTCAGCGGTCGGCGGCATCCAGGTCGACGAGCTCGACGTGGCGGCCGATGACTCGCGGCTCACGATCCGCTTCGGCGCGCTCGGGCTGCAGCGGGTGCTCAGGCTCGCGACAGGCCGGCTGAGCCACGATCGGTCGTTCTGGGTGCGCGGGCCGGCGGCGGCGGTCGCGATCCAGCGGGGGGAGGGTCTCGCCTGGCACCAGGCCGACGACGCGCTGCACCTGACGCTGGACGACCCGACGATCACCAGGCTCCTCTCGGAACTGCGGCCCGTCGCCGGTCACTACGAGCTGGACGATGCCGGCCGGCTGGCGATCGACGTGGTGCCGACGATCATCCGCGACCAGCATGATCGTGAGATCGACCGGATCGGCTAGGTGGACGCCTTCCTCCTCTCGTTCGGAGTCATCTTCATCGCGGAGCTCGGCGACAAGAGCCAGCTGATGGCCCTCGCCTTCGCGACGCGGTATCCGGCCCTCTCGGTCCTGATCGCGATCACGATCGCGACGGCGATCGTCCACGCGGGCTCGGTCCTCCTGGGCGCCACCCTCGCTGCCGCGATCCCCGCCAAC
>DATBGP010000311.1:0-5460 GCA_036557925.1 Candidatus Limnocylindrales bacterium
GGTCGCCGCCGAAGCGGACGATCGAGACGAGGACGAACACGGCCACCGCGCTGAGGGCGTCCGCCGCCATGAGGGCGAGACGGAGCGGCGTCACGTGTCGTCGGACCATGCCTTCCTCCGAGCACTCCGGACCCGCGGAGATGATCCCACAGCCGCCACGGGCTGTCGTCGCGGGCGGTCGCAGGCGCGCGACCCGGGACCTTCGTACTGCGGTCCGGTGCGGTTCGGTGTGCTAGGTTCGGGTCATGGAGGGTCTTCGTTCCACCTGGGGGCGCATGTCGCGCGGGCGCCGATTCGCGGCGGTCGCGATGCCCCTGGTCGCCGTCGTGGCGATCGCCGGGGTCGTGTTCGGCGCCTTCGGGCCGGCGCTCCTCTCGTCCGAGCAAGAGCCCACGCCGCCGCCGTTCCCCGGACCGGTCGCGGCCGTCACGCCGTCGCCGCTGCCGCCGGAGGAGAGCATCGACCCGTCGGCCTCCCCCGAGCCGACACCGACGCCCGAGCCCACCGGCGCCGACCCGCTGCTGGGCACGGACGGCCGGTTCACCGTCCTCCTCCTCGGCTCGGACTACCGACCGGCGCATCCGGGCAACCGGACCGACGCGATCATGGTCGTCTCCGTCGATCCGCGGACCGGGAAGGCGGCCGGGTTCTCGATCCCGCGGGACACCGTCGACTTCCCGCTGGCCGGCGGCGGCGTGTACCGGCCCAAGGTCAACGGGCTGTACCAGCACCTCCAGACCGCGACCGGCAACGGCGGGGCCGCGATGAGCGCCGCGATGGCGAAGGCGTTCGGCATCGAGATCGACGGCTACGCATTCATCGGCTTCGCCGGCGTCAAGCAGCTGGTCGGCGCGGTCGGCGGCGTGGACGTCACGCTCGACAAGCCCTATTACGACGCGGAGTACTGGGTGAACGCCCGGCACCAGGGCTGGGGCCTGCCGGCCGGCAAGAGCCACCTGGGCCCGAACGACGCCCTGATCTTCGCCCGGAGCCGGAAGGGCGACAATGACTTCGGTCGGGCGCGACGCCAGCAGATGCTCGTGCTGGCGGCGCTCGACAAGGTCCGCAAGAGCGGCCCGACCAAGCTGCCCCAGCTCCTGCGGATCGCCCAGGACACGGTGCGGACGAACCTGCCGCTGGCCCAGGCCGCCGATCTCTACAGCCTCGTCTCGACGACGAACCTCGCAAAGGTCGATCGGATCGTCTTCGGCCCGCGGACGTTCGCCAACGGCGAGGGTGGCACGTCGTTCTCCCTGAAGCTCGCGGCCTGCCGGGCCTGGATCAAGACCCACTTCCCGGCAGCCCGCCCGATGGCCCGCTGGCCGGCGCCGTCCGCCGTCCCGAGCACGGGATCGGGCTCCACGGCCCCCGGCGGCTCGGCCGCGTCGTCGACGGCACCGGCGGCCGGGGCGAGCTCCGACCTCACCGACTGACCCTCCGCCCGCGCTCGACGCGCGACGCCCGACTCGTGGCGCCCGACGAGCGACCCGCGGCGCCCGACGAGCGACCCGCGGCGCTCGACGCGCCGTCGACGGTCGCGCTCAGGCTCGCCAGGTGAGCGTCCGCGCCAGGTCGGCGCGGAGGCCGGGCATCGGACCCGCCAGGATCCGCCAGACCGCGACGAGGATCGCCAGGACCAGCAGCCCGTTGACGCCCAGGGCGTGCGTCCGCGCCAGGAACAGGATCGCCAGCGAGGCCGCGGCGATGTCCACCAGCGCCCGACGGCGCCGCGCGATCAGCGCGCCAAGTCGCTCCGCGACGACGCCGAGGAGGGCAACCAGGGCGACCCCCGCGGGTCCGAAGTTCGCCCACGCCTCGCCGAGGAGGCCCGGCGCCGCATAGCCCGGGGTGACCTGGTCGGGGAAGAGCCGCGGATAGATCCAGTAGCCCAGGTTCGGGACGTCGTCGCGGCCGAAGAGGGGCGCGAGCCGGCGGAACCAGGTGAGGCCGCCGAAGTAGGGGACCTCGGCCGGGATCGCCGCCTGGATGGCGTCGAGGGTCCGGGGCTGGATGAGCACGATCCGATTGACCGACCGTTCCGCCGCGAACGCCAGCGGGTTGCCGCCGGCCTCGCCGTAGGCGCGCAGGACGCCGACCACGACGAAGACCGCCACGGCGGCGGCCGCGACCCCGAGCAGGATCCGGCCCGCCAGCGGTCGGGCCGCCAGGGCCAGGCCGATGACGATCGCCGCGATCAGCTCCGCCGCGAGGTAGCGGCTGGCGAGGGCGAGCTCCGCGCCGATCGCCGCCAGGACGGCCACGGCGACGCCGATCCGGATCCTCGAGGACGGCGTGACCGTCGCGAGGACGACCGCGGCCACCAGGCCGGCAGGCAGCGCGACCCGGAGGACCTGGACGTCGAGTCCGCCGATGGCGGTCCGAGCGCCGGTCACGTCGAGGGCGAGTGCCGGCAGCCCCACCTCGAGCAGGGTCGGGAGGAGCGCGAGCAATCCGAGGCCGACGAGGACGACGACGACCGGCCAGCGGATGCCCGCGGGCGTGGGCTCTGGGGGCGGTCCTCCGGTCGCGTCGGCCGGGTCTGCCGCGGGCAGGCCGACCCGGCGCCGGGCGAACGCGTCCGAGAGCCGGACCGCGAGGCCGAACGCGACGAGGGCCCCGGTCACGTTCCAGGCCGGGCCGTCCCGGCCGTCGGACAGGGCGAGGATCGCCGAGCCGACCCCGAAGAAGACCGCCTCGAGCGCCAGCCAGGCGGCCGCCGGATGCCAGATCCCGAGGCTCGTCCGGCGGACCGCGGGCAGGCCCAGCCAGGCGGCGATCGCGAACCCCGCGACCGTCGCGGCGGCCGCCATCAGGTTCACGGCTCGTACGCGGGGTCGGCCGGCGTATCGCCGACCGCGGACCGGACGGATCGGGTCGCCTCGGCGACGTTCGTGCCGGGCAGCCGGGCGGAGAGCCAGGCATACGAGACGACGCCGGCGATCCCGAGCGGCAGCGTCGAGACGAGCCGGTAGCCCAGGGTCATCGCGAGCGCGGCCGGCGGCGAGACGCCGGCGATCCCGAGGAACCCGGCGAGCGTCAGGTCGGTCGTCCCGAGCCCGAACGGCAGCAGCGAGAGCACGCCGACGGTCATCGCGATGCCGAGGGCGCCGAACGCGGCGAGCGGATCGAGCGCGACGCCGACGGCTCGACCCACCAGCAGCAGCTGGGCCGTGTACGTGGCGAAGATCCCGAACGTGATCGCGACGAAGGCCAGGAGGTGGCGCGGTCGCCCGAGGAGCCGGGCGACCGTCTCGTCGACCCGGCTGAGCCAGGCGTTCATCCGCTGCTGCCGCTCGAGGCCGACCACCGACCCGATCGGCAGGATCCGGATCACCACGAGCGGCCGGAGCCCCGCCCGGTAGACCACGCCGGGTCCCACGATCAGCGCGATCAGCACGACCGCGGCGAGCCACCCCGGCAGCACCCCCAGCCAGGTCAGCCACGCCAGGATCGAGCCGGTCGTGAGATAGCCGATCGCGCCGATCCGCTCGATGAAGATGACGCCGCCGCTCGTCGCGTAGTCGACCTCGTGGTGCATCCGGAGCAGGTACATCCGGACGACCTCGCCGGCGGACCCCGGCGTGAGGTTGTTGATCGCGTTGGCGAACGCGGTCATCGGGACGAGCGATCGAACCGCCACCGGGCGACCGGCCGCGGCGAGCAGGTCGGCCGAGCGGACGGCCCACAGCCCGACGACCGGCGCGCAGAGCAGGACGGCGCCCAGGAGCGGAACGGGATCGACGGCACCGATCTCGCCGGCGGCGTCCCAGGGTTTCGCCCGCCAGACGAGGAGAGCGACCAGGCCGATGGAGATGGGCAGCCACACGATCGGCCGGCGCAGCCAGGCAGCGAGACGCATCGCGGCCGATGGTACCCGCCGATCGCGGCCGGCCGACGAGCGCCGGACACGAAGAGAGCCCGCCGAGGATCCTCGGCGGGCTCCCGGATCCGCGGAGCTAGCGGAAGGTGCCTGCCGCGACCTGGCCGGACAGCTGCTTCATCCACGACACCATCGTCGGGTCGCGCCGCTCGTCCAGCGTGTAGCTGCTGTTCTGGAACGTGTGGAACGCGATCGCCGACGCATGGGCGTAGGTGAAGGCGTCCCGGACCTGGCGGACCAGCTGGGCCTGGCTGGGTCGCTGCTTCTTGTGGCAGGCGGGGGCCAGGTTGCGCTGGGTCTGGACCATTACCCAGACCGGGGTCCTCGGCGTCTTCGTCTGGACGACGCGCCAGACCTTGGCGAGCCACTTCGGCCCGGTCGAGATGTAGGTGGTCCCGGATCGCGAGCAGCCGCCGCGGGCCGTCTCCACCGGGTACCAGTCGACCATCACGATGTTCGCCATCGCGGACTGGTAGGGATTTCGGGCGTCGCCGAAGTGCGGGATGTCGCCCCACAGCCCGATGACCGGGTGGCTCGGATCGGCCGCGTGGAAGGCCTTGTACAGGGACCGGATCTCGGCCGCGCTGACGCCGACCCAGGACGGCTCCTTGACCGTGAGGTAGCCGTAGAGTGCCGGGTGGTTCTTCACCGCCCGGACGAGGGGGGCGACGCGGGACGGGTAGACGTGACCGTTGCTGATCGTCGACTGGAAGTAGACGATCGCCTTCACGCCGCATTTCTGGGCGGCATTCAGGTAGCGCAGCGTGTTCGTGACCCCGAGGACGTTCCGCATCACGATCTTGAACTGGCCGTTGCAGATCCCCCGGGTGTTCGCGAGGAGGTCCTCGGGCGAGACGTTCTGGAGGATCATCGGCGCGGTCGTGGGGTAGGTCACGGCCGACGCGACCGGCGCGGAGACCAGCACGCCGCCGGAGAGGCCGGCGAGGAGCAGGAGCGCGCTCGAGAGGCGGGCAAGCCGCCGTGGGCGGTTCATCTGGTCGAGGCTCCGTGTTCGCTTCCGAATGACGAGCGCGCGAACATCGCGCGGATCAATCCCGGAGCCATGATCCCGCCGGACCGACGTGAAGACGATCGCCTGATCTGGGCTGAGCGGGCGGTACCTTTCTCCGGTGCGGAGGCGCATCGCGCTCGGGCCTCGGGCCGGCGATGCGATCGGCGCTCCCTGCGACTTGGGATTCGACCAGCGAGCTCGTCGCGGGCCGGCGAGGGGCGGAGCGTCAGGGCAAGGATACGCCCAGGTCGCGAAGGCGGACCTCCAGGACCGGCGACGGCGGGCCCACGAGGACCGGGTCCGCGCGGGCGAGCCGCTCCGCCGCGACCGCCTCGGCGGCGTCGCCGTCGGTCCCGCGAGCCTGGTCCAGCCACGCGAGCGCCGCTTCCGGGGACAGGTGCAGCGATGGCGTCGCGATGCCGCCCGGCTGCCCCGGGTCGATCCGGTAGACCCGCGCCCATTCCCCGTCCGCCTCGAAGGACGCCGCGGGCGCGACCCCGGCGACCCGGCCGGCGTCGAGGTCGTCGAGCAGCTCGGCCGGGGTCAGCGGATGCGGGCCGGCGAGGAC
>DATBGP010000312.1:0-3559 GCA_036557925.1 Candidatus Limnocylindrales bacterium
CGTCGCCGCCCCCACGGCGACCTAGAAATGGGTGGCGTCCGCGCGGCGGGAGGGTGACCTCCCGCGCCGGCGACGCTCGCGAGCCGATCAGCTCACGGGAACCGGTTGAACCAGTGAGCCGCAAGACCGGCCCCGGCCACCACGAGGAGGAGACCCGCAGCGGCGAACCACTGGGTGACCTCCTGCTCCTCGTTCGTGTACCCGATCTTGGAGCCGAGGCTCTGGTAGATCGCGTCCAGGTCCGAGGCCGTCGGGGCCTGGAAGGAGCGGGCGCTCGTCATCTCGGAGATCGTGGCCAGGGTCTCGGTGTCCGGCGGCACATCGACCGTGTGCAGCTGGCCCTGGTCGTCGGGGACCGTGACCACGCCGTCGGCCGTCCCGAGCGCGATCGTGTAGATCGGCACGTTGAGCGAGGCGGCCACCTCCGCGGCGGGGATCGGCTCGACCGCGCCGGTCGAGTTCGCCCCGTCCGAGAGGAGGACCATCGCGGTGATCGGCTTCTCTTTCTCGGGCGTCGCCGAGCCGGACGGAGCCGGGCTGGCGGACGCATCGGGTGACTCGGACGGCGTGGCCGATGCGTCCGGCGCCGCCGAGGGATCCGGCACGGCGTTCGGGTCCGTCGCGACGGCATCCGGGTCGAGGCCGGCCGCCTCGAGCGAGGCGACGATGGCGTCACCCATCGCGGTCCCGCCGCGCGCCTGGAGGTCGTCCAGCGCAGCGTGAAGCTTGGTTCGGTCGGTGGTCGGCTCGACGAGCGTCCGCGGCGTCGTGGAGAACGCCACGAGGCCCACCTTGAACGTCTTCGGAAGCCGGTCGATGAAGTCCGCCGCCGCCTTCTGTGCGGCGGCGAGCCGGCTCGGCGAGACGTCGGTCGCCTCCATCGAGCCCGAGACGTCCATCGTCAGGATGATCGTCGCCTCTTCGCGTGGCACCGCGACCGTCATCGACGGGCGAGCGAGGGCGAAGACGAGCGCGGCCATCGCGGCCAGGTACAGGGCCGGCGGCACGTGGCGGCGCCAGGCCGGCGTCTTCGGCACGAGGTTGCCGAGCAGCTCGACGTTGGTGAACCGGACGGCGTAGCGGCTGCGACGCCGCTGGACGATCCGGTAGAAGAGGAGCGCGGCCGGCACGAGGAGCAGGCCGAGGAGCAGGAGGGGTTCGGCGAAGGTCATGAGCGGATTCCTCGGAGGCGAAGCTCTCCGGCGAGGTTCCGGAGCCAGTCGCCGGCTGTGGACAGGACGATGTGGTCGACACCCAGCCGGCGAAGCTCGGTGGCGACGGAGGCCCGCTCCTCGGCCGCCGCGGTGGCGTACCGCTCACGGAGTCGGGGCGACGAGGTGTCGACGCGGACCTCGCGGCCGGTCTCGGCGTCGACGAGGGTCAGCTCGCCGACGTCCGGGAGGTCGGTCTCGCGGGGGTCGTCGATCTCGATCGCGAGGACGTGGTGGCGGGCGGCGAGCGCCGCGAGGGGCCCGCGCCAGTCGCGCGGACCGCGGAAGTCGGAGACGAGGATCACGAGCCCGCCGCGTGGCGCGGCGGCGTTCGCGATCCGGAGCGCATCGGCGGGCGAGGTCGCCCCGACGCCCTCCTCCACGGTCTCGACGCGCGAGGCCATCAGCAGGCCCAGGAGGCCTGCGCGGCCCGCTGCGGGCGGCAGCCGCCGATCCCGCGACCCGCCGAACGTCACGATCCCCAGGCGGTTGCCCCGCTGGGTCGTGAGGTGGCCGATCGCGACGGCCACGCCCTCGGCGACGTCGGCCTTCCGACGGTCGGCGGTGCCGAACGTCATCGAGGGCGAGACGTCGAGGAGCAGCCACGCGGTGAGCGCCCGCTCGGGGACGTGGACGCGGACGTGGGGGATGGTGGTCCGGGCCGTGACGTTCCAGTCGATCCGACGGACGTCGTCGCCCGGCTCGTACGGACGGACCTGCGCGAGCTCCGTGCCGCCGCCGAGGTCGTGCGCCCGGTACTCCCCGGGGACCAGGCCCCGGATCCGGCGCCCGACCGTCAGGTCGAGCGCGCGGAGGAGCGCCTCGGGCGTCGGGCCGGGCCCCGGTCGGGCCGGGGTCCGGCCGCGGCGGAGGTCGGCAGTGCCGGTGGCCAGGGTCACGCCGACACCTCGTCGACGCGGTCGTAGCGGTCGAACGGCGTCTGGCCGCCGGCCTGCGTCGGGGCGGCGCCGGCCGGCTCGGCGATCGTCCGCCGGGTCAGCGCGCCGCGCTCGGCAGCCTCGGCCCGCGCCAGGAGGCTGTCCTGGGCGACTCGCGGCACCGGGACCGACGAGATCAGGCGCTCGAGGATCATGTCGGCCGTCACCTCCTCGGCGAGGGCCGTGAAGCTCGGGACCACTCGGTGGCGAAGGACGTCACGGGCGAGGTCGACGACGTCGCCGGGGACGACGTAGCGGCGCCCGCGGACGAGGGCCAGGGCGCGCGCGCCGTGGACGAGGTTGATCGAGCCGCGGGGGCTCGCGCCGAACGCGATGTACGGCTTGACGTTCGGCAGGCCGACGCGCTCCGGGAACCGGGTGGCGGCGGTCAGCGCGACCGCGTAGTCGACGATCGGCCGGTCGACGTAGACCTCGGCCGCCATGGCCTGGAGCGCCGCGAGCGCCTTCGCGGTGAGGATCGGGCTGATCGAGGCCGCCGGCCGGAGCGACCGCTCGACGACGAGCGCCTCCTCCTCGGCGTCCGGGTAGCCGACGACGACCTTCATCATGAACCGGTCGACCTGGGCCTCGGGCAGCGGGTAGGTGCCCTCCGACTCGATCGGGTTCTGGGTCGCCATCACGAGGAACGGCCTCGGGACCGGGTGGGTCTCGGGGCCGATCGTGACCTGCTGCTCCTGCGTGACCTCGAGGAGCGCGGACTGGACCTTGGCCGGGGCGCGGTTGATCTCGTCGGCCAGGATGAAGTTCGCGAACACCGGGCCGAGCTCGGTGTCGAAGGTGCCGCGGTCGGGGCGGTAGATCCGGGTCCCGACGAGGTCGCCGGGGACGAGGTCCGGGGTGAACTGGATGCGCCGGAACGAGGCGTGGAGGACGTCGGCGAGGGTCTTGATCGTCAGGGTCTTCGCGAGGCCCGGGACGCCCTCGAGAAGGAGGTGGCCGCCCGCGAGGAGGGCGACGAGCACCCGCTCGAGCATCGCGTCCTGGCCCACGATCACGCGCCGGATCTCGTAGAGCACGGCCTCGGCGGTCTGGCGGGCGTCGATCGCATCGTCGATGTGGTCGCGGGCGGGGCGCGCGGCTCGCGGCGAGAGGGCGTCGGCGGCAGGAGCGCCGGACGCGAGGTCGGCGCGAACTGGATCGGTCACGTGGTTCTCCGGGCCCGTGGGCACGGGCGATGCAGGGGTCGTTCTGGCCTGGCGAACCTCCCTCGGTTGGACCGGACCGTCGGACAGGAGATTCGCGGACCCGAATGAGAGGAGCCTGAAAGCCCGTTCGGACGGAGATTCCTGCCCGTCCGGACGGAGATTCCTGCCCGTCCAGAGGGGCTGAACGCCCGCCGCGCCGACCGCTGCCCGCTCAGCGGGCATTGCGTCGAAGAGGGGCCTGGAA
>DATBGP010000313.1:0-4899 GCA_036557925.1 Candidatus Limnocylindrales bacterium
TTCGACGTCCCCCGGTTCGTCAGTTCCGCCTTCGCCGCCGGCCTCTCGGCACCCTATCTCGGCGTGGAGATCATCTCGGAGTCGTTCCGCCGCCAGCCGCTCGAGGTCATGGCTCGAACCGCGTTCGAGGCGACGACCCGCGCGATCCGCCCCGCGACGATCGGCCGGGCGGAGGCGAACCGGCCGTGATCGGAGTCGCCGTCCTCGGGGCCGGCCGGATCGGGCGGATCCATGCGGCGAACGCGGCCGCGAACCCCCGGGCACGGCTCGTCGTCGTCTCGGACCCGATCGCCGCGGCGGCGGAGTCGCTGGCATCCCAGCTCGACTGCGAGGCGACGACGGATTCCGCGGCGGTCATCGCCCGTGCCGACGTCGACGCGGTCGTCATCGGCACGCCCTCGGACACGCACGTCCCGCTGATGCTCGCCGCCGCGCGGGCGGGCAAGGCCGCCCTTTGCGAGAAGCCGATCGACGAGGACATCGGCCGCGCCGACGCGGCGATCGACGAGCTCGACCGCCTCGGGACGCCGGTCATGATGGCCTTCAACCGGCGGTTCGACCCGACGAACGCCCGGATCCGCCAGGCGATCGAGGCCGGCGAGATCGGCGACGTCCGCCAGGTCCTGATCACGAGCCGCGACCCGGGCCTGCCGCCGCGCGACTATCTCGCCCACTCCGGCGGGATCTTCCGGGACATGGTCATCCACGACTTCGACACGACGCGGTTCCTCCTCGGCGAGGAGCCGGTCGAGCTGTTCGCGATCGCGAGCCGGCTCGTGGACCCGGAGCTCGTCGCCGAGTTCGACGACCACGACACCGTCACCGTCGCGCTTCGGACCGAGAGCGGCCGCCAGGCCGTGATCAGCTGCTGCCGCGAGGCGGTCTTCGGGTACGACCAGCGGGTCGAGGTGTTCGGCTCCGGCGGGATGCTCCAGAACGACAACCTCCGGCCCAGCACGATCCGGCGGTCGACCGCCTCGGAGACCGATGCCCGCGAGCCATACCTGGCGTTCTTCCTCGAGCGGTACGCGGAGGCCTACCGAAACGAGCTGGAGGCGTTCCTCGTGGCGCTCGACACCGGCGCCGCCATGCCGACCTCCCCGCGCGACGGCCGGCAGGCCCTGCGGCTCGCGGACGCGGCGATCGAATCCGTGAGGACGGGCCGGGCGATCCGGGTCTGACCGGGCGCGGCCGGGCCGCGACAGATCGGGGTGGATGCCCCTTTCGTGGCGCCTGACAACTGGCCGACAGTCGACGCCGGCGAGTCACCCGGCGCGCACGATGCGCGTCAGACACGCCGCCGAAGGACGTTCGATCCCTCGGCACTCGAGGGGAACAGTCAGATGTCGCGCTCCGATCCCGCGTTCCGCCCGACGACGCACCCGATCCTCCCGGTCCTGTCCGCGTTCGCCGCCGCGGCGATCCTCGCGTGGGGCTGCACGGCGGCCACGTCGCCGGCCCCGGCCTCGCCGTCGCCGACCGCAGCCACTCCCAGCGTCGCACCCTCGGTGGCCGCGTCGCCCTCGCCGGCGGCCAGCCCATCGCCGAGCCCCACGCCGCAGCCCTCGCCGTCCGCGGCGCCGAGCCAGTCGGGCGAGCCCACGGTCGGCCAGGCGCCGAGCGGTCCGTGGTCCGCCATCCACTGGACCGACGCCGGAGCCCTGCCGCTCGGCCCGACCGAGGTCGACGTCGACGGCTGGAGCGGCGGCTACGTCGCCTTCGAGCAGTCCGCCGGCTCGGACGAGAACGGCAAGGAGCTGCCCGTCACGATCCGGGCCGCCGCATCGCCGGATGGCGTCCACTGGTCCGCGCCGACGACCCTCGACACCGGGTTCAAGGGCATGCTCAAGATCCAGTCGATCGTCGAGGGCCCGAACGGGCTTTTGGCTCTCGCCTACCCGTACGGCGACACCTGTGGCGGCGCGGAGCCGCTCTCCGCGCTGTGGTCGTCGCCCGACGGCACGAC
Organism: Candidatus Limnocylindrales bacterium; assembly: GCA_036557925.1. GTDB lineage: Bacteria > Chloroflexota > Limnocylindria > Limnocylindrales > CSP1-4 > CF-46. The sequence goes on from DATBGP010000313.1 coordinate 1,967, forward strand.
GTGGAAGCGCCTGGCCATGCCGAAGGCGTTTACCGCGAACCAGGTCGAGACGATCTCGGGTGGGGCGGCCGGTTACATCGCCTTCGGCACGAAGGGAAACACCTCGGAAACGCCGGCGATCTGGACCTCGACGGATGCACGGACCTGGACCGCGCGTCCGTTGCCGAAGGTCTCGAGCGGCAAGCTCGCCCTCGATGGCGCGGTCAGCTTCGACCGCGGGTACGTCCTCGCCGGCTCCGTCCTGGGCGAGGAGGGCTGTGGCGGCGCGGCGCACGTCAAGCCGAGCATCTGGTTCTCCGGTGACGGCGCAGCGTGGACCCGCCGGACCCTGCCCGGCGCGCTCTCGGATCCGAACGCGAGCCTCGTGGTCCGATCCGCGGGCGATCACGTCGTCGTCATCCAGACGCCGTCGGGCGATGCCCCGAAGGCGCCCGCCTGGCGGTCGACCGACGGTGTGACGTGGACGTCGCTGGGCTCCGTCCCGACCGACGCCGTCTGGGGGTCGTTCACGGACGGGCACCACTCGATCGTCTCGATCCTGCCGGACTCCGGGGTCGGCCTTCCGGACCTCACGGAGGTCGAGGAGGACGGGACCGAGACCCGGCTCCCGCAGGACGGCGGCGGACCGGTCGCGAGCGAGGACACCGCCGGCTACATCTACGCGCTCGGCCCGACCGGGCTGCTGGCCGTCCGCTCGGACGGCGGCGACTCCTGGCTCGGCATCCCGAGCGGGTCGTGATCCGCTGAGCTACGGCCGGCTGGTCCGGCGGTCGGCGGCGAGGGCCTGCGGCATCTGGCGAAAGCCGGCGGGGAGCAGCGGGCGTCCGGTGCGCCAGACCGTGACGAGCCACGCCGAGACCGCTCGTTCGAACGGCCCCCACGGCAGCCCGTAGGCCTCGCGGATCGTCGCCGGCAGCAGGCCGATCGACGGCCAGAGCGTCCACGCGTAGAGCGCGGGCGGGACGCCGGCCAACGGTGGCAGGACCGGGCCGAGCGGCGGGTGGAGCACCGCGTGGGCCAGGTCGCGCGCCGTGTCGCCGACCCGAACCGGTCCGGTCGGGCCGATCGCGGCCGCGACGTAAGCCTCGAACGCGTCGAGGTCCGCGGGGAGCAGTGAAGGCGGGATGCCGAACGCCCGGCCGATCGGCAGCGTCTCCTCGTAGTAGCGCCGGCGGCGATCACGCGACAGCGGCTCGAGCCAGGCGTCGGCGACCTCGATCGTCGAGTCGACGAGCGTCGCGTGGACCCAGAGCGAGAGCTCGGGGTCGCGCGCCCGGTAGGTCGGGCCGGTGATCGTCCGGTGGAGCCCGTTCAGGCGGCGGATCTCGGCTCGTGCCGCGGTCGCCGTCCCGTAAACGATCGTCAGGTAGCTCCGCAGCGTGCCCTGGAGCCGGCGCCACGGGTCGGACCGGAAGTCGCTGTGGTCGGCGACACCCGCGGCGACCCCCGGATGGGCGAGCTGGAGCAGCAGTGCCCGCGGCCCGGCCCCCAGGAGCAGCATCGCCTCACGGTTCAACGCCCACGCCTCCGAGCCCGGACCGTAGAGTCCGAGGGCATCGTCGCGCGTCTGGTCGTTGATCCGCGGCGCCGTCATGAGCGAAGGATCGGGCATGGGACGCTGGGGCGCCGACTTCGACCCCGATCGGCTGGCCGACCTCGAGACCGCGATGTGGAAGGCGTACTACCGACGCCAGCCCGGGCGGCTGTTCGGCTACCTCCTGAAGGGCCTGCGCGAGCAGGCGCACGCCTCGTGGCCGCGAGCGATCGCGGCGAGCCTGCTCCTGACGAAGGCGGCGGCCGGCTTCGCCCGATCGACCGGCGACTACGACCGGTTCGCACCCGACGTCGCGCGCGGCTACCGGCTCCTGGGGCTGCCGGCGCATATCGACGCGGAGGAGGTCGCCCGCCGCGAGCTGCGTTGGTGGGTCGTGCGGCGGGAGATCGGCCTGTCGGCCGGCGCCGCGGCCGGCGACGCGATCACCCGTCTCTACGCCGCGCTCTATGACGTGCCGGTATCAACGGTCGCCGAGGCCGGGCGGCTCCGCGGCGAGGCCGCCGAGGTCCGGGACCGCGGCGCGACCGCGGATCCCGAGGGACCGACTGCGCGAGGCCGGAGCTATTGGCCGTCGGTGGCACACCTGCTTCGCGCATCGTATCGATCGCTGCGCACCGCGATCGCCGAGTGAGCTGGCCCTTTCCGTCGCCTCGCCGGATCGCCTGTACGCCCGGCGTTCGGACGGTCGGGTGAGACGGTGGCGCTCCGATGGATGGCTCGTCAGCCGAGCGATACGCCGGTTGTCGGGCCGCTCAGGCGACGATGGGTCCGCATGGCGAGCGAATGGTTCGGCGGCGGGCCCCGCCAGCCGCTGCAGTGCTCGCTCGGCGATCAACGCGGAGCGACGCGGGGCCGGTCAGTCCTCGTCGTCGCCAGGGCGGCGGCCAACCAGCCACCACGCCGCGGGGAAGGCGGCGCCGGCGAGCAGGAGCTTGATCACGTCGCCGACCAGGAAGGGCACGACGCCATCCTCGATCGCTTGCCGGAACGAGATGTTCGTAACCGCCATCAGCCACGGCACGCCGATCGCATAGATCGCGAGGTTGCCGACCGCCATCGCGCCGATCGCGCCGATCAAGCGGCGATCCCAGCCGAGCTCGGCCAGGCGGCCCACGAGCGTGCCGGCGACGATGAACCCGATGATGTAGCCGCCGGTCGGCCCCAGGATCGTCGCGATCCCGCTCTTGTGCTCGGCGAAGAACGGCAGGCCTAGCAGCCCGATCAGGACATACAGCCCGACGCTCGCGAAGCCCCGTCGCGAGCCGAGCGCCCCGCCGACCAGCAGCACGCCGAAGGTCTGCCCGGTGATCGGCACGGGCGTGTTCGGCAGAACGATGTAGACGCGTGAGCAGAGGTAGATGAGCAGTGCGCCCAGCGT
>DATBGP010000314.1:0-5697 GCA_036557925.1 Candidatus Limnocylindrales bacterium
ACGACCTCCGGGTCGACCAGCCCAACCTGGACGACGCGTTCCTCGCGCTGACCGGTGGGGGAGCGGCCCGTGCCGCGAAGGAGCTCTCATGAACGAATTCCGCGCGCTGATCGTCACCGAGGCCAAGCTCATCGCCCGCGAGCCCGTCACCTGGCTCGCCGCGATCGCCCTGCCGACGGTCATCCTCCTGATCTTCGGCTCGGTCTTCGGGCCGACAGAGCCGGATCCGGCTCTCGGTGGCCTGCGGTTCATCGACGTCTTCGTGCCCTCGCTGGTCGTGATCACGGTCGGGACGCTCGGGATCCAGACGCTGCCGATCCGTCTCGCGACCTACCGCGAGAAGGGTGTCCTGCGGCGCCTGTCGACGACGCCGGCCCACCCCGTCCGGCTCCTCGCGGCGCAGCTGGCGATCTACCTCGCCACGGCGGTCGTCGCCCTGGTCCTGCTCGTGATCGTCGCCCACGTCGCCTTCGACGTCCCGTGGCCCGGCGACCCGATCGGCTACGTCGCGACGTTCCTGCTCGGGATGGGCTCGCTGTTCGCGATCGGCCTGGTGGTCGCGGCGATCGCGCCCTCGTCCCGGGTGGCGACGGCGGTGGCGATCCCGATGTTCTTCGTCGTCATGTTCCTCGGCGGGGTCTACCTGCCGCGGGTCTACCTGCCGGACGTCCTGATCCGGATCGGCGAGTACACGCCGCCCGGCGTCCAGGGCCTTCAGGACGCCTGGATGGGGATCGCACCGCAGGTGGCGCCGCTCCTGGGGATGGCGCTCCTGACCGTCGTCCTCGGCGGGCTCGCGGTCCGGCTGTTCCGCTGGGAGTGACGGTGGCGATGCGAACCCGGCATCCCCAGCCCGAAGCCCGTGCGACCGTTCCCCCGGTCCGCGGGCTTCCGCGCGCCAACCGCTGTGCGCTAGCGTGTCGCGCGTGAGCGGGTCGACGATCCCGAACGCCGCGGCGAGGCCCACGTGGGAGCGCTTCGGCGACGCGATGCTGGAGTGGGGCGGCTACGTCCTGCTGGCCCTGTCGACGTTCATCGGGGTCAGCGCGGGCGCGTCCAACGGCGCCGACCAGGCCTGGATCCTGACGACGCTGGCGATCGCGGCCGCAGCGGCGATCTGGCTGTTCGTGATGTACACGCGGTCGCCGCTGCCGCGGACCGAGCACCGGCTCCGGCTCGACGTCTTCTTCGTCGGGTTGCTGGTCTTCGCGTCGGTGCTGATGATCCGGCAGCCGCTCTTCTTCATCTTCATGATCGCCGGCTTCTTCTACGCCACCGCGCTCCGGCCGATGGTGCTGGCCGTGCTCGGGATCTTCGCGTCGTCGGTCCTCGTGAACACGCTGATCGCCGGCCTCCCCCAGAACGCCGAGGCCTGGACCTTCTACCTCTCGATCATCGGGATCCAGACCATCGTCATCAGTGCCGGGGCCCTGCTCGGCGAGAAGGTCTCCGAGCAGAGCGAGGAGCGGCGTCAGGCGCTGGCCCGGCTCGAGGAGGCGCTCGAGGAGAACGCCGGGCTCCATGCCCAGCTCCTGACCCAGGCCCGCGAGGCCGGGGTTCTCGACGAGCGCGGCCGCATGGCCCGCGAGATCCACGACACGATCGCCCAGGGCCTGACGGGGATCATCACCCAGCTCGAGGCGGCCGAGGCGGCCCGCGTTCGGCCGGCCGACCGGGATCGGCATCTCGAGAACGCGAAGCGGCTCGCGCGCGAGAGCCTGGCGGAGGCCCGCCGGTCGGTGGAGGCAGGCATGCCGGCCGCCCTGGAGTCGCGGACCCTGCCGGACGCCCTGCGCGAGGTCGCGGGCGAATGGTCGGAGCTGAACGGCATCCCGGCCGACGTGACGATCACCGGCGATGCGATCGCGCTCCATCCCGAGATCGAGGTCGCCCTCCTGCGGACCGGTCAGGAGGCGCTGGCCAACGTCGCGAAGCACGCCGGCGCGACGCGGGCGGCGCTCACGCTCTCGTACATGGGCGACGTGGTCACACTGGACATCCGCGACGACGGCGTCGGGTTCGCCGTCGCGGACCGGGGCCCCGCCGATCCGTCAGGATCCGGGTTCGGCCTGACGGCGATGCGCCAGCGCGTCGCCCGGGTCGCGGGATCGCTGGCGATCGAATCGGAGCCGGGCGGGGGCACGGCCGTGTCGGCGCGCGTGCCGGCGGTGGCCACGAGCCCCGGCGCGATGCCGAACCCGTGAGGGCTCCGGCGTCGAGCTCGGCCCGGCCCGAGCCGATCCGGCTCCTGATCGTCGACGACCACCCGGTCGTCCGCGACGGCCTTCGCGGGATGCTGTCGGGCGACCCAGGCCTGCTCGTCGTCGGCGAGGCGTCCGACGGGGCCGAAGCGCTCCAGCTCGTGGAAGCGCTCCACCCGGACGTCGTGCTGATGGACCTCCGCATGCCCGGGATGGGCGGCGCGGCCGCGATCAAGGCGCTGTCCGAGCGGGGCGCCTCGGCCCGCGTGCTCGTGCTCACGACCTACGACTCGGACACCGACGTGGTCCTCGCGATCGAGGCCGGGGCGACCGGCTATCTGCTCAAGGACTCGCCGCGCGAGGAGCTCGTTCGGGCGATCCGGGCCGCGGCGCGCGGCGAGGCGGTGCTCGCGCCCTCGGTCGCGACGCGGCTGGTGAGCCAGCTCCGGACGCCGGCCCCGGACGCCCTGAGCGATCGAGAGCTCGAGGTCCTCACCCTCATCGCCCAGGGCGAGACGAACCGCGGCGCGGCGTCGCGGCTGTTCATCTCGGAGGCCACGGTGAAGACGCACCTGATCCACGTGTACGAGAAGCTCGGCGTCAACGACCGGGCCGCCGCGGTCGCGGCCGCGTACGAGCGGGGGCTGCTGACGCCGCGTTCCGGCTGAATCGCGCGCACCGGCGTCCCCGGACCCCGACGCGGCTAGAGGTGGAACAGCGCGATCAGGGACTGGCCGAGGATCGCCAGCACCGCCGAGAACACGAGGAACCCGGCGAGCGCCGTCACGAAGAAGGTCCGGAAGGGGACGCCGACGCTGGCCGCCGCGACGGTCGAGAGGGTCGTGAGCGGTGACGGCAGCAGCGAGGCGAAGAAGATCGTCCGACGCGGCGCCGAAGCGATCCGATTGCCGACGCTCGTGCTCGCGCGGGCCAGTCGCGCCCGACCGTCCCGCAGGAAGCGTCGCGCGCCGCTCGCCGACTCAGTCGCGGCTTGGGCCGTCGGCTCGGCGGTCACGGCCGCTCGCGCAGGCTCGGGAATTGCCGTGGCCGCTGGCGCCAGCTGGGCGGTCGCCGCCGCTGGCGCCAGCTGGGCGGTCGCCGCCGCCGCCGGGGGCGGCGTGCCGGGGCCTTCGGCACCGGCCCCGCCCTCGACCTCGCCCGTCGGTTCGCCGCCGGTCCGGCTGCGGACGAAGCCCTCGCCGGAGCGCGCGGCCACGAAGATCGAGGTCTGGCCGAGCGCCATCGCGAAGCCCGCGAGCGCCGTCACCAGCAACGGCTGGAGCGCCCCGCCCTGCTGGACGATCGTCACCCAGCTCAGGAATCGGACGCCCGGGATCGGCACGAGGGCGCCGCCCATCCCGAGCCAGCAGAGGGCCATCAGGGCGAGGTACGGCAGCACGCCCAGGTCGATCACGAACCCCGCGACGCGGGCCGCGATCGGGATCAGGGCGACCGCGAACAGCGCGATCGCCGCGACCGCGGCCACCCGCCGGCGCGCCGACGCGGGCCAATGCCGGAGCGCCCAGGTGGCGGCTCGGGTGAGCCGCCGCGGCGCGTCGTCGCCCGGGCGCTCGTCCTCCCTCGACGTCGTCTGCACCAGCCCTCCGCGTGCGAGCCTCGTCGCCGCCGAGTATGGCGGGGCGATTCCGCGCCCGGCAGGGCGGCCGTCGGCGGACGCGTCGGGTGGCCGGCCCCCGGGAGCCTCGACGCCCGCGGGACGGACGACGCCTCAGGCGCCGGCGGCGAGGACCTCGCGCAGCGTCGCCGCGAACTCGTCCGGCTTGCCGGTCTGGCCGTACTCGCCGCCGAGGAACCCGCCGTGGTTGCTCGGGAAGACGAGTGGCGTCATGCCCAGCCGCCGCGCCGCGGCCTCCGCGCCGCGATGGGCCAGCTCGCCCTCGGACTCCTCGCCGGCGGCGAAGATCAGCCGCGTCCGGGTGGCCCCGAGGGCATCGAAGTCCGGCTCGTAGTGGGTGCAGGTGATGATGTTCTGGCCGACGAGCGCATCGTTCCGCGACCCGTCGTCCTGCGTCGGCAGGCCGAACATCGCCGGATCGACGGGCTGCTCGGCGAAGTCGGCCGGGATCGCGCCCTTGTGGCTGACCAGGACGATGAACTTCGCCATCGCCGGACCGACGCCGCTCCGCCGGTACGTGTCGCGGATGTCCTCGGTCGCGGCAAAGGCGGCCTCGCGATCGTCGGTGAGGGCGGCGAGCGGCGGCTCGTGGGCGACGAGGACCCGGACGTCGCCCGGGTGGCGGGCAACGAGCGCGAGGGCGTTGACGGCCCCGCCGCTGCTCGCGAACACGTCGACCGGTCCGCCGACCGCCTCGATCACGGCATGGAGATCGTCCGCGTGCTGCTCGGGCGTGGACTCGCTCGTGTCGTCGTCCTTGCGGCTGCGCTCCACGCCGCGGGGGTCGTACGTCACGACCGTCCGGTCCGGGAAGTGACCGGCCAGGGTGGCGAACCCGCCGGCCCCCATGGGCGACCCGATGAGCATGAGCGGCGGCTCGCTGGTCGCCGGGTTCCGCCGGACATCGTAGGTGAGCGTCGCGGCCGGCACCGCGAGCGTCCGGGTCTCGATCGGCGGCGTCAGGGTCTCGGTCATGGGTCTGCTCCTCGGGTGCTTCGGCTTCTCCTCCTCAGACCGGCGGGACGTGCGCGAATCATCGCGGGCCGGGCGACTCACCGCCTATCCGAAGAGCGCCCGGACGCGGCCGCTCGCCTCGGCGATCCGAGACCGCGGGATCCGGCCGGACGCGACGGCCTGCGCAACCACCTCGATGACCCGACTGACGACCGCGGGGTCGTAGACCTGCTGGTTCGCGAAGAGGAGGAGGTCGTTGCCCGCCTCGAGGGCGAGGAGCACGGCTTCGTCGCGGCCGAACCGCTGCGTGATCGCGGCGGCCTGGAGGTCGTCGGTCACGACGATGCCCTGCCAGCCGAGCTGGCCGCGCAGGAGGTCCGTGACGGTGGGGCCGGAGAGGGAGGCCGGTCGATCCGGGTCGATCTGGCCGTTGACGACGTGGCCGGCCATGACGAGGTCGGCGTGCCCGTCCGCGATCAGCCGGCGGAACGGCTCCAGCTCCGTCGGCGACCACGTCTTCGTGACGTCGACGACGCCGAAGTCCGTGTTCGCCGTGGAGCTGCCGATCCCCGGGAAGTGCTTGAGCGTCGATCGGACGCCGGCGCGTCGGAGCGCGTCGGTCTCGATCCCGGCCATCTCGACGACCACGTCCGGATCGGCCGAAAACGACCGGCCGAGCGCGCCGATCGCCGGGCTCTTCGGGTTCACGTTCAGGTCCACGACCGGCGCGAAGTTCAGGTTGAAGCCGTTGCTCGCGAGCGTCGAGGCCATGCCGGATGCCCACGACCGCGCCTCGGCCGCCGATCCGCGCCCGATCGTCGCCTGGGACGCCAGCGGCGGGAAGCCGTGGGCCGGGCCCAGCCGGGTGACGACGCCGCCCTCCTGGTCGACCGCGATGACGATCCC
>DATBGP010000315.1:0-2989 GCA_036557925.1 Candidatus Limnocylindrales bacterium
GATCGATGACGGACGGCGATCGGGCGGCGGTGGCCGCGAGCTTCGAGGACCATCGGCCCCGACTCCGGGCCGTGGCGTACCGGATGCTCGGCTCCGTCGCGGAGGCCGACGACGCGGTCCAGGAGACCTGGCTCCGCCTCGATCGGTCGGACGCTGCCGCGATCGACAACCTCGGCGGCTGGCTCACGACGGTGACCGCGCGCGTCTGCCTCGACATGCTCCGGTCGCGACGCACGCGTCACGAGGAGCCTGTCGGGGTCCACCTGCCCGAGCCGATCGTCTCGAGCGCGTCGGACGGCCCGGATCCGGAGCAGGAGGCCCTGCTGGCGGACTCGGTCGGGCTGGCGATGCTCGTCGTCCTCGAGACGCTCAACCCCGCCGAGCGCCTGGCCTTCGTCCTCCACGACGTCTTCGCGATGCCGTTCGAGGACATCGCGCCAATCGTCGATCGAACCCCCACGGCGGCCCGCCAGCTCGCGAGCCGGGCGCGACGGCGGGTCCAGGGATCGCCGACCGAGCCCGACGTGGACCTTGCGCGCCAGTGGGAGGTCGGGAACGCGTTCCTGGCCGCTTCGCGCGGCGGCGACTTCGGGGCCCTGCTGGCGGTGCTGGACCCGGACGTCGTGGTCCGGGCGGACTTCGGCCCGCGCTCGCCGGCCACCACCGAGGTGCACGGTGCCCAGGCCGTCGGCGAGCAGGCGATGCTCTTCCGGCGCTTCGCCGACGGAGCCCGGCGCGCACTCGTGAACGGGGCGGCGGGGTTCGTCGTGTTCCTGCCCGACGGCCGGCCCTACGCGGTCATCGGGTTCACGGTCGTCGCCGAACGGATCGGCGCGATCGACATCCTGGCGGATCCATCCCGGCTTGCCCGCCTCGACCTGGCGGTCCTGGACGCCTGACGTCCAGGGGCCGGCGAGCCACGCCGCCGAACGACCGGACGCGATCGGGCTCGCCGTGGCCGGGTCGAAGGGGTAGAATTGCAGCCTGCCCAATGTGGGCGTGCTCCGTGTGGTCGTCCTCTCTCGAACGGACCGTGCGTTTGTCGTCTTGTGTTCGAGAAGAGTGGAGGTCACTGTGACCACCGGCACCATCAAGAAGGTCGTCTCCGACCGCGGCTTCGGCTTCATCGCCGCAGACGACGGCAAGGAGTACTTCTTCCATCGCAACGGTCTGACGTCCTCGCTGGACTTCGATCGGCTCACCGGCGGTGAGAAGGTCCAGTTCCAGATCGAGCAGAGCCCCAAGGGCCCGCGCGCGACGAACGTCCAGACCGCCTGACCGACCGAGCTCGGCCATCCCGGCCGAAATCGAAGCGCCCGCACTCCGGTGCGGGCGCTTCTTCGTGTCCGGGGCGATCAGTCGACCGAGGCGAGGACCTCGAGGATCCCGTCGCCGTACTTCTCGAGCTTGGCCGGGCCCATCCCCTTCACGCGTCGCAGGCCCGCGAGGGTGCTCGGGCGCGCCTCCGCGATCGCCGTCAGCACCGAGTCGTGGGCGACGATGAAGGCGGCGATTCCCTCCTCCCGGGCCGTCGACGAGCGCCACTCCCGGAGCGCCGCGAACACCGGATCGCCGTTGTCCCCGGCGCGCGGGCGTGGCGAGGCCACCGGCGGTCCGCCGAGATCGCGGACTCGGGACCGGGCTGCCACCGAGCCCGTGCGCGGCCGGAGATCGAGCAGGAAGGGGCTGGGCTGGCGACGAGTCTCGCGGCCACGCGTCTCCCGCCGGGCCGCCCAGGACAGCGCCAGGTGGACCCGCGCCCGGGTGATGCCGACGTAGAGCAGGCGTCGCTCCTCGGCCAGGGCGTCGGGGTCGCCGAGTGCCTGGCGGATGGGCAGGGAGCCTTCCTCGAGCATCGGGAGGAACACGGCGTCCCACTCCAGGCCCTTGGCCCGGTGGTACGTGAGCAGGTTCACGCCGTCGCCGGCGTTCGCTCGTTCGTCGGCCACCCGCCGGTCGATCTCCTCCACCACGGCGGCCGCGGCGGCCCGAACGTCCGCGTGGACCACGGACGTGACGATCGCGAGGAGCGTCTCCAGGGAGGACTGGCGCTCCTGGGCCTCGCGACCCTCGCTCGCCGAGGCGCCCTCCTCCTCGAACCCGACCTCCTCGATCCAGCGCCGCCGGACCTCGCCGACGAGCGCGATCCCGGTTGCGTCCAGGCCCGGCCGCCGGAGGCCGGCGATCGCGGCCTTGATCTCCGGCCGGTCGTAGAAGCGGACCCCGCGGACCTGGTAGGGAATCGCGGCCCGCGTCAGGGCGGCCTCGAGCGGCTCCAGCTGGGCGTTCATCCGGACGAGGACCGCGATCTCGGCCGGAACGGTGCCGTCCCGGATGCGGTCGCGGATCGCCACGACGACCGCGGCGAGCTCCGCGTCGGCGTCGTCGTGCCGCGTGATCGTCGGCTCCGGGCCCGCCTTCCGGCCGGCGACGAGCCGCTTCGTTCGCCCCTCGGCCGCGATCAGGCGATTCGCCAGCTCCAGCACCTGCGGCGTCGAGCGGTAGTTGCGGGTGAGATCGAGGATCCGGGCGCCCGGGTGCCGGTCGGCGAACCCGGTCAGGAACCCCGACGTCGCGCCGGTGAACGTGTAGATCGTCTGGTCGACGTCGCCGACCACGCACAGGTCGGGCCGCTCACCGAGCCACAGCTCGAGCAGGCGTTGCTGGAGCGGGTTCGTGTCCTGGTACTCGTCGACGCTGAACCAGCGCTTCCGCGCCTGCACCGTCCCGGCGGCTTCCGCGTCGTCCTCGAGGAGGCGGACGGTCTCGACGAGGAGGTCGTCGAAGTCGATCCGGCCCTGGCGGGCCTTCGCCCGCTCGTACCCGTCGAAGGTCCGGACGAACAGGTCCACCGGGATGGGCGGCTCCCGCCCGGGCGCCACACGCTGGACCTCGCGCTCGTAGGCCCGCGGCTCGATGCGCCGCGACTTCGCCCATTCGATCTCGTCGGCCAGGTCCTTCGCCGGCGTGAACCGGAAGTGGCCGGGGA
>DATBGP010000316.1:0-2668 GCA_036557925.1 Candidatus Limnocylindrales bacterium
GGTCCCGATCTCGTCGATGACGATGACCTGGGGCATGTGGTTCTCGACCGCCTCGATCATCACCTCGTGCTGCATCGACGGCGTCCGGACCTGCATCCGACGGGCCTTGCCGATCGCCGGGTGGGGGATGTCGCCGTCGCCCGCGATCTCGTTCGAGGTGTCGACGACGACGACGCGCTTGCCGTGCTCGTCGGCAAGCACTCTGGCGGCCTCGCGGAGCATCGTCGTCTTGCCGATGCCCGGCCGGCCCATGATCAGGATCGACTTCCCGGTCTCGACGAAGTCGTTGATGATCTCGATCGTGCCGTAGACGGCCCGACCGATCCGGAGCGTCAGCCCGACGATCTTCCCGTTGCGGTTCCGGATCGCGCTGATCCGGTGGAGCGTCCGCTCGATGCCGGCGCGGTTGTCGTCGCCGAAGGTGCCGATGTGCTCGACGACGTGGGAGATGTCGGCCTCGTCGACCTCCCGGTCGAGGAGCGTGACCTCCGCGTCCGGGAACCGCGCCTCGGGGCGGCGGCCCAGGTCGAGGACGACCTCGATCAACGACTCCCGATCGGGGAGCGCGTGCACGGCATCGACGATCTCGGCCGGCAGGGCGGCCAGAAGGGCGTCGAGGTCGTCGATCGATTCACGTCGCCGTTCAGGGGACAACCGAACCTCCTTCGGGCTCACCGGACGCCGGCCGGCACGAGCGCCGGCTCGGCCACCCGGACGAGGGTGTCCTTCATCAGCAGGGTCACGGTCGCGATCGTACCGAAGCCCGAATCCTCGAGCCGCCGATCGATCGGCGATTCGTACGTCCGGACCGGCGAGATCACGCCGTGCTCGCGGCTCGAACCGCCGTCCTTCCCGGTCCGGGCCCGGATGATCCCGAGCGCGAAATCGAGGAGCGGCGAGACGTCCGTCTCGGGCCGGGCGAGCACCTTCAGGTAGTGGGGCTGGTCCTCCTTCGCGACTCCGACCTGGACGAACCCGTCGAGGGCCGTGCCGTCCTTGCCGCCGCCGGCGGTCTCCTGGACGAACACCTCGACGTCGGCAAAGCGGAGGATCGGGGCGAGGCTGGAGCGCGGGACGCGCCAGTTCGTGCCCTGGCGCTCCCAGTCCGGGAGCCGGATGCCCTCGAGCCGCTGGACGGGCTGGGGCGTGGCCGCGGCGTAGAGGCGCGAGAGCGGCAGCGCGTCGAGTGGCGCCGCCGGTCGGATCCCGCAATCGCGGGCCCGCTCGTCGCTCCACGTCTCGGGCAGGTCCATCTCGCCGTCGCGGTGGAGGATCCGCTCGTCGCCGTAGCGGGCGAACCCGGCCTGCATGAACAGCTCGACGTTGCCGTCCTGGTCGGCGCAGGCCACATGGAGCCGCCACGGCCCGCGCTTCGAGGCCTCGCGGAGCACCTGGTTCACGAGCCGGAAGCGGATGTCGCCGGCCTGCCCGGACCCGATGCCGTCGAGCTCCACGATCGTCCACTCGTCGCGGACCGAATCCCGCTCGACGCGGATCAGGCCGGAGAGCCGGCCATCCTCCTCGTAGACGTACATCAGGTCGTGCGGCTGGAAGGCGCCGAGCGGCAGCCGGAACAGGCTGAACACGCCGATCGGCCGGCCGCTGACCGGGAGACCGAGGGATCGCGTGGCCGCCGTCACGTCCTGGCAGAGCCGCGACAGCTCGCCGAGCGCGGCGAGGTCGGTCAGGCGGGCGACGCGGACCTTGCCGCTCGCCGCCGACCGGGTGGCGCGGGCGTTCACGCGGGCCATCGCGTGCCCCGTCGTCCGACCCCCGGCATCACGTGGCGTTCCGCGCGCGTCGGGTCGGGTGCGGCCGGCGGCCGGCGCCCTCGCCGGGGTCGTCGTGCTCGGCGGCCATCGTCGCGACGAGACGGTGGAAGCGGGTCTCGCCCGCCAGCTCCGGGTGGAACGCCGTCGCGATCACGTTCCGCTCGCGGACGGCGACGATCCGGCCGTCATCGAGTCGGGCGAGGACGTCGACGTCCGGGCCGACGGCTTCGATCACGGGAGCCCGGATGAACACCGCGTGGACCGGGCGGTCGCCCAGCACGGGCACCGAGAGCTCGGTCTCGAACGAGTCCAGCTGACGACCGAACGCGTTCCGCTCGACGGTGACGTCGAGCAGCGGCAGGACGGGCGACTCGCCCCCGGCGATCTGGCTCGAGAGGACGATCATCCCGGCGCACGTCCCGAAGAGCGGCGCGCCGGTCGCGGCCAGCCGGAGGATCGGCTCCGCGAGGCCCCATCGCCGGATCAGGTTGCGCATCGTCGTGGACTCGCCGCCGGGCAGGATCAACCCGGAGACGCCGTCGAGGTCCGCCGGCAGGCGCACCGGGACGCCCTCGACGCCGATCGCATCGAGCGTCTGGAGATGCTCGCGGAACGCCCCCTGCAGGGCCAGGACCCCGATCTTCACGTTCGTGCTCGCCGGTCGCGGCTCGAGGCCGCGCTTACCAGCCGCGGACCGCGAGGCGTTCCTGCTCCGGGATCGCTTCCATGGCGATGCCCCGCATCGGGGCTCCGAGACCCTTCGAGACCTCGGCGATGATCGAGGGGTTGTCGAAGTGGGTCGTCGCCTGGACGATCGCGTTCGCCATCCGGGCCGGATCCTCGCTTTTGAAGATCCCGGAGCCCACGAACACGCCCTCCGAGCCGAGCTGCATGAC
>DATBGP010000317.1:0-10049 GCA_036557925.1 Candidatus Limnocylindrales bacterium
GATCGAGGACACCGACGTCGGCGGGCTGACGTTCGCGGTCTCCGCGCACATCCCGAGGAACATCCTCGAGCCCCGCTCGTGGAAGGCGATCGTGTTCGTGGACGACAGGGCTTCCGACGCCCAGCAGGGCGTGCTGCTCCGCCTGTTCACCGGCGAGCTCGGCGGACCGGTCGCCGACCTGGCCGGCCTGATCGGCGAGGTCGTCGGCGTCGAGAAAGTGCCGATCACGTTCACCGTCGAGGGCGGCAATGGCAGCCTCCGGATCGGCTCGACCGTCGAGGCCGACATGGCCTCGTACATCGGCGCCACCGGCAAGCCGACCATCCTCTCCGAGACCGTCTTCAGCACGATCCCGGGATCTGCCGTGTACGCCAGCAAGGCGAGCCAGTACACCCGGGATGGCAGCGGGCACGGGATCCCGAGCGTCGACCTCCAGGGCCACAACGCCCTCCAGGGCGCGTTCCACTTCGCCTCCTGACGCACGACCGTCCGATGTTCCTGACGCAGCACCTCCGCAACCCGCGGCGCGACCGGGCGATCCTCGCGGGATCGCTCGTCGCGCTGGCGGCTCTCGCGTGGCTCTCGCTGTGGATCTGGGCTGCGTCGCCGGCGGGACGCTATCTCCACCACGAGGGCGGCAGCGGGCCGCTGGCGGTGGAGATCCCGCTCTTCGTCCTGGGCTGGGTCCTGATGATCGTGGCGATGATGCTCCCCTCGAGCATCCCGCTCGTCGTGACGTTCGGGGCCCTGGTGGGACGGCGCGGCCGGCCGGCGCTGCTGGTGAGCCTGCTCGTCGCCGGGTACGTCGTCGTCTGGGGCGGCTTCGGCCTGGCGGCGTGGGTGCTGGATCGGGGGATCCACGCGGCGGTCGACGCGTCGCCCTGGCTCGCGACCCACACCCAGGTGATCATCGGCGCCACGCTGCTGGGCGCGGGACTCTGGCAGTTCAGCCCGCTTCGCGACCGCTGCCTGGAGGAGTGCCGGTCGCCGCTCGGGTTCGTCGTCAACCGCTGGCGCGGGACGTCCGAACGCCGCGAGAGCTTCGCGATGGGTCTCGCCCACGGCGCCTTCTGCGTCGGCTGCTGCTGGAGCCTGATGCTCGTGATGTTCGGCGTGGGGCTGGGCAGCCTGACCGCGATGCTCGCGCTCGGCGCGATCACGGCGGTCGAGAAGAACGTGCCGTGGGGCCGGCAGCTCACCCATCCGCTCGGCTTCATCCTGATCCTCGCCGCCGTCTACGCGGTCGCCGCGTGACGCGGACGGCGGTCGTATGCTCGGTCGGACGTGGACGGGACTGACGGCACGACGGCGACCCGCGCGGCCGGGACGCGCGGCGCCCGCCGCCAGCAGGCGGCCGCCGACACCCGGGCGGCGATCCTCGCGGCCGCCCGCGAGCGCCTCCTCGCCGACGGCTACGCGAACCTCTCCACCCGGGCCGTGGCCGAGGCCGCCGAGGTCCCGCTCAGCCAGATCCACTACCACTTCGGCAGCAAGCAGCAGCTCATCCTCGCGATCCTCGAGGGCGAGAACGAGCGGCTGCTGCGCCGCCAGCGGACGATGTACGCCGGTCCCGAGCCGCTCTGGCGGCAATGGGAGCGGGCCTGCGACTACCTCGACGAGGACGTCGAGTCGGGCTACGTCCGCATCCTCCAGGAGATGATCGCGGCGGGCTGGTCCGACGAGGAGGTGGCGGTGGCCGTTCGCGAGTACCTGTCCGGGTGGTACCGCCTCCTCGCCGAGGTCGCGACCCGCGAGGGCGCGCGGATCGGCGGGCTCAGCGACTTCACGCCCCAGGAGATCGCGGCCCTGATGGGGATGCCGTTCACCGGGGCCGAGGGCATGATCCTCCTCGGGATGCCGGACGAGGTCCTCCCGGCGCGCTCGGCGCTGCGCAAGCTCGGAGGGGTCATCCGGGCGATGGAGGAGCGCTGACGTGGTCGTGGGGGACGCGCCGCGGATCGCCGCCGCCCGCGAGCCGTCGCGGGCCCGCTGCCCCGACGAGACGGGGCTCGTCGAACGCGACGGCGTCCGCGTCTTCTGGGAGCGCTACGGGAGCGGCGATCCGACGATCCTCCTGCTGCCGACGTGGTCGATCTACCACGCGCGCCACTGGAAGCTCCAGATCCCGACCCTCGCCCGGCAGTTCCGGGTCGTGACGTTCGACGGCCGGGGCAACGGCCGCTCCTCGCGGCCCTCCGACACGGCCGCGTATGCGGACACCGAGTTCGTTGCCGACGCCCTGGCCGTCCTGGACGCGACCGGGACCGGACGGGCCGTCCTCGCGGGCCTCTCGATGGGGGCCGGCTTCGGGATCCGGCTCGCGGCCGAGCATCCGGAGCGGGTCCTCGGGCTCGTCCTGTTCGGATCCCAGGCGAGGACGCTCGATCGCCCCGCCGACACCCGCGACGACGGCTACGTCGCCTCGTTCGAGGAGGTCCGGCCCGTTGACGACGAGTGGGGCCGGTTCAACGTCCATGTCTGGCGACGCGACTGGCCCGGCTTCGCCCGCTGGTTCGTCGGCGAGAAGATCCACACGGAGCCGCACTCGACGAAGCCGATCGAGGACGGGGTCGGCTGGACGCTCGAGACGGATCCGGAGACGATCATCGCGAGCTACCGCGCGCCGTTCCTCGTGCCTCCGGCGGAGTGGAGCCCGCGACCACCGGGCGAGGGCCGGGGCATCTCGTTCGCCAGACGGGTCCGCTGTCCGGCGCTCGTCGTCCACGGCACGGCCGACGCCATCGTCCCGATGCAGGCCGCCGAGCGGCTGGCCGGCGCCCTTCGTGCGCCGCTCGTCCGCATCGACGGCGGCGGCCACGCGCCGATCGCCCGCGAGCCGGTCAGGGTGAACCTGCTGATCCGCGACTTCGTCCGCTCGCTGGCGCCCGCCCGATGATCGGATCGGCGCCGACCGCCACCGCCTTCGACCGCGACAGCGGCCGGGCGCGGTTGCCCGATCGATCCGGGATCGCCCGGTCAAGCGACGGCGTCGGCATCGCGTGGGACCTCTACGGCGACGGGGACCCGCCGATCCTCCTCCTGCCGTCCGCCCCGATCATCCACTCGCGCCAGTGGAAGGCCCAGGTGCCCTACCTGGCCCGGACCCACCGGGTCGTCACCTACGACGGCCGCGGCAACGGCCGCTCCGATCGGCCGCTGGACCCCGCCTCCTACCACGACGACCGGTACGTCGCCGACATCGTGGCCGTGCTCGACGCGACCGGGACGGATCGCGCCGTGCTCGTCGGGCTCTGCGTCGACGGCGTCTGGCGCTCCATCCGGCTCGCGGCCGAGGCGCCCGAGCGGGTCCAGGGAATCGTCGCGTTCGCGGTCGGCGTGCCCCGGATCGCCCCGGCCCAGCCGCACTATGTCGCCGCCACGGCGAGCTGGGACGAGGCACTCCCGACGGCCGAGGGGTGGGCGAAGATGAATCGCCACCACTGGCAGCGGGACTACGCCGACTTCGCCCGGTTCTTCTTCGAGGAGATGACGCCGGAGCCGCATTCGACGAAGGCGATCGACGACGCGGTCGCATGGGCGCTCGACGGGTCCGTCGAGGTGATGCTCGCGGAGTCCGAGGTGACCTTCCCGTTCGATCTGGCGAGCATCGAGGAGACCTGCCGTGCGGTCGACTGCCCGATGCTGATCGTCCACGGCTCCGAGGATCGCTGCCAGCTGCCGGCCCGCGCCCAGCGGCTCGCCGAGCTGACCGGCGCGCCGCTGGTCGTCGTCGAGGGCGCCGGCCACCTGATCCCGGGTCGCCATCCGGTGCTCGCGAACCTGCTGATCCGGGACTTCGTCCGGGACCTGGAGCGAACGACGTGATGACGACGCTCGCGGCGCCCCGGACCGGGCCTCCCTCGCGGTCGCGTCTTCCCGCCGCGGATGGGTTCATCGAGCGGGACGGAGTCCGCATCTTCTGGGAACGATATGGCGGCGAGGACACGGACGGGCCGGCCGTGCTGCTGATGCCGACCTGGCACATCGTCCATTCGCGGATCTGGAAGCACCAGATCGGGGACCTCGCCCGTCGCGCCCGGGTGATCGTGTTCGATCCGCGCGGGAACGGCCGGAGCGATCGTCCGCTGGACGGCCGAGCCTACGACCGGCGCGAGTGGGCAGGCGATGCGGTCGCGGTCCTGGACGCCGCCGGGATCGATCGGGCCGTCGTCGTGACCTGGTGCGACGAGGGCCAGGGGCTGCTGCTCGCCGCCGACCACCCCGATCGCGTCGCCGGCCTCGTCGTGTTCGCCGGCTATCCGGTCGCCGCCTCGATCTCCGACGAGGCCGCCGCAGGTTGGGACGACGAGGCGATCCGTTGCGACTGGCCGGCATACGTCGACTGGTTCTTCGCCCGGGTGTTCCCCGAACCGCATTCGACCCGGCCGCTCGAGGAGGCCCACGACTGGGGCCTGGAGACCGACGGCGAGACGATCACGCGCGAGCCGCCGCCGCGGTGGGTCGAGCCGGATGTCGCCCGAGCCATCGCCGGGCGGGTCCGCTGCCCCTCCCTGGTGATCGCCGGCAGCGACGACCGGATCAACGACCCGCGTGGGGCGCGGGACCTGGCCGACGCGCTCGGCGCCGCGTTCGTCGAGATCGAGGGCGCGGGCCACGGTCCGGCGCTCCGCGAGCCCGTCCGATCGAACCTCCTCCTCCGCGAGTTCCTGGAGGCGACCATGGCCATTCCATCCGGGCCCCAGGCCCAGCCCGCATCCCGGACCTGGACCCGCGCGCTGTCCCGTCGGCGGCGCGCCCTCTACATCTCCTCGCCGATCGGGCTGGGCCACGCGATGCGCGACGCCGCGATCGCCGCGGAGCTGCGGAAGCTCCAGCCGGACCTCGAGATCGACTGGCTCGCCCAGCACCCGGTCACCGCGGTCCTCGAGGAGCGCGGCGAGCGGATCCATCCGCTGAGCGCGGAGCTGGCCTCGGAGTCCGCCCATGTCGCCGCGGAGTCGAGCGAGCACGACCTCAACGCGTTCCAGGCGATCCGCCGGATGGACGAGATCCTCGTGGCGAACTTCATGGTCTTCCACGACGCGGTCGAGGAGGGCGAGTACGACCTCGTGATCGGCGACGAGGCCTGGGACGTCGACCACTTCCTGCACGAGAACCCGGAGCTGAAGCGGACGGCGTTCGCCTGGATGACCGACTTCGTCGGCTGGCTGCCGATGCCCGAGGGCGGCGAGCGAGAGGCGTTCCTCACCGCCGACTACAACGCCGAGATGATCGAGCACGTCGAGCGCTTCCCGCGGCTGCGCGACCGGGCGATCCTCGTCGGGACGCCGGAGGACATCGTGCCGGACGACTTCGGCCCCGGGCTGCCGAAGATCCGCGACTGGACGGAGCGCCACTATGCCTTCAGCGGCTATGTCACGGGATACGACCCCGCGCCGCTCATCGAGCGACGCGAGGAGCTTCGGCGGGAGCTCGGATACCGGCCCGACGAGCGGGTCGTGATCGTGACCGTGGGTGGCTCCGGGGTGGGCGAGGCGCTGCTCCGCCGGGTCATCGCCGCGTTCCCCGCGGCGGCGCAGCGGGTGAACGGCCTCCGGATGATCGCGGTGGCCGGGCCGCGGATCGACCCGGCGATCCTGGACGCACCGCCCGGCGTCGAGGTCCGCGGCTTCGTGCCACGGCTGTACGAGCACCTCGCCGCCTGCGACCTTGCCGTCGTCCAGGGCGGCCTCACCACGACGATGGAGCTCGCCGCCGCCCGCCGGCCGTTCCTGTACTTCCCGCTGCGCAACCATTTCGAGCAGAACCGCCACGTCCGCCACCGTCTCGAGCGCTACGGCGCGGGTCGGTGCATGGAGTACGACGCGTCGCCGCCGGAGGTCATCGCCGCCGCGATCGCCGAGGAGATCGATCGGCCGGTGAGCAGCCTGCCCGTGGAGTCGGACGGGGCCGCCCGGGCGGCCGCGATGATCGCCGAGCTGATCTGAAGGTCGAACCCGACCGCGCCCCCGCGCGCCCGCCGATCCGCGGCGTCGGTCCCCGCCGCCGCGCGGTCGGTCCTCGCCGCCGCGCCGGTCCTCGCCGCCGCGCCGATCCTCGCCGCCGCGCGGTCGGTCCTCGCCCGCGCCGTCTACCAACCCGGGTGGTTGCCGGTCCCGAGCGGCCGCAGAAGTTGACGCGTCAGCCCCAGCTACCAACCGGCGTGGTGAACGCGCGTGAATCAGCCGCGGAAGCGGGCCCGCACGCGCCGCACCACCGGGGTTGGTATCTGCAATGAAGAGGAGCCCGCGAAGGGGCCGATCCGGGCGGCGGAGCCAGGCGCGCACCGCGTCACCGCGGTCCGGCAGCGCGGCCCCGAGCACGGAACCCGCGTCGGCGACCCGCCGCCGCTCGGTGGTGTTCGACGGCAGGACCAGCAGGCGAGCAACCAGGGCGGGCGGAACGCCGAACCGGGATCGGGCCAGATCGTCACGAACGAGGCGCACCTTCTCGTCGAGCTTGCGCAAGGTCGCTTCGACGGAGACCAGCACGGACTTGACCTCCACGACGAGCGCGACGCGGGATTCGGATCGCCAGGCGAGGAGATCGATCGAGCCGCGCTCGGCGTAGACGGCGTAGGTCGTCTCGACCTCGACCTGCCAGCCGCGCGCCGTCAGCAGCGACGCCGTCAAACCGACGAGACTCGCGTGAGCCGCGTCCAGGAGACGATCGAGCTCGCCGCCCCGCCAGGAGATCGTCGGCTCCCATCGAGCATCGAGCGCCGCGAACAGGCACCGGAGCGTCGACGAGGCGAGGCGTGATCCGTGACCACGCTCGACGAGCGAGATCGCCTGCTGGGAGAGACCGCACCGCGCGCCGAGCTGCCCCTGCGTCATCCCGGCGCGAAGGCGAAGGGCCCGACAGATCCGTCCCTGCCGCACGTCATCCACGAGCGGATCGTGACGACGGTCGCTTACGCGGGGCTTGCTCCCGCGAAGCGGTCCCAGCGGAACGCGTCGACCGGCCACGACGTGGCGCCATCGACCGCCAGGTCGGCGAGGATCTCGCCGATCACGGGGGCGAACTTGAAGCCGTGCCCGGAGCAGGCCGAGGCGAAGGCGATGCCCGGCGCCGCGGGATGGCGATCGATGACGAACTGGCTGTCCGGCGTGTTCGTGTACAGGCAGACGTGCATGGTCCGAACGGGCCCGTCGGCGCCCGGCAGGTGACTCGCGAGGAACGGCCGGATCCGGGCCTCGTCGGCCGGACCGAACGCCCGGTCGACTTCCTCGGGATCGACGAAGACGCCCTGGTGGTGCCGCGAGACCTTCAACCCGAGCTCGTCGTCGTACGGCACGCCGTACATCGCGCCGTGCTCCGGCGTGGCGAGCACCCAGATCGGCAGCCGGTCGGCTCGGAGCCAGTCCACCGGGACGAGCGGCTCGAACCACGCCACCGCCTCCCGCTCGATCGTGAGCGGCAGCCGGAGGTCCGGCACGAACCCGCTGATCCACGGTCCGGTCGCCAGGACGAGGTGATCGCCTCCGACCACCTCCCCGTCGGCGGTCTCGACCTCGAACCCGCCGCCCGGGGCCGGCCGCCAGTCGACCAGCCGGCGTTCGAACCGGAGGTCCGCGCCGTCCCGCTCGGCGACCGACAGGTGGGCGGCGTTCGCCCGGTCGGCACGGAGGAGGCCCGCCCGCGACTCGAACACGGCGATCGTCTCGTCCGGCGGCTCCAGCACCGGCCATCGCGCGTGGATCTCGTCCGCCCGCAGGATCTCGTGGTCCAGGTCGTGGCCGCTCGCGGCGGCCCGCGACCCCTCGAGGAGCGCGCTCCCCGGCGGGCCGCCGTAGAGGCCGCCGGTCGGCGTCAGGATCCGCGCGTCGGCCTCGCCTTCGAGCGCCAGCCAGGCCTCCCAGGACGCGACCGCGAACGGGACGAGCCAAGGGTCCTCGTAGTGGGCGATCCGGATCATCCGCGAACGGCCGCCGGACGAGCCCATCGCCTCGCCGCGCGCGAACCGCTCCAGGCCGAGAACCCGCAGTCCCCGGCGGGCCAGCGCCGCCGCCGCCGCCGATCCGTGCGCGCCCAGCCCGACGACGATCGCGTCGAACGTCTCCATGGCCGTCGATCGTACGCGCCGTGGCCCGCCCGGACGGCGGTCCCGGCGCCCTACGCCAGCGTGACCGTCTCGCCGGACCGGAGCCGGCGATAGCCCGCCACGCCCGACGACGCGAGCCACCGATCGGCCGCCAGCTGTCCGATCTCGGTCAGCAGGACGTCGTGGATCGGGAAGGCCCGTTCCGGCCCGACGGCGCGGAGGAACGCGATCGCATCGCGGACCGCCAGCCAGGGCCCGGCCGCCGGAACGAGCACGGTCGGTGTCGGGACGTCGGGGCGGTCGAGCGAGTCGCCCGGGTGATAGACCTCGCCGTCGACCACATAGCCGAGGTTCGCGACGACCTGTTGGCCGTCGAGGAGCGCGGCGTGCCGTCCGCCGATCGGGCGGACGTGGAAGCCGGCAATCTCGCGCTCCTCCCCCGCCGCGAGCCCTTCGAACGCGAGGCCCGGGACGTTGAGACCGGCCGGCGCGAAGACGGGCGCGCCGAGCCCGGCGAGCCGGAGCGCATCGACGTGGTCCGCGTGCTCGTGGGTCACCAGCACCGCGTCGGCCCCGACGAGCGCTTGCGGCTCGCTCCAGATCCCCGGATCGATCACGAGGACGCGGCCGTCGCGTTCGAGCCGGACGCAGGCGTGGGTGAAACGCGTCAGCTGCAGGCCGGGAGCGTCAGCCATGGTTCGCGCCACCATCCGGGATCGCCCGGGAAGCGGAGAGCCGGTCCAGGATCAGCCGCTTCACGCCCTCGATCGGGACGCGCTCCTGGGTCATGGAGTCGCGGTCGCGGACCGTCACGGCGCCGTCCTCGAGCGAGTCGACGTCGACCGTCACGCACCACGGCGTCCCGATCTCGTCCTGGCGCCGGTAGAGCTTCCCGATCGCGGCCGTGTCGTCATAGACGGCGAGGACGTCGGTCGCGAGGTCCGCCCGGAGCCTGTGGCACAGGTCCACGATCTCGGGCCGCTTCTTGAGCAGCGGCAGGACCGCGACCTTGTACGGCGCAAGGTCGGGGTGCAGCCCGAGGACGACCCGCGTCTCGCCGCGGACCTCCTCCTCGCGGTAGGCGTCGATCAGGAACGTGAACGCGGCGCGATCCGCGCCGCCGGCCGTCTCGACGATGAACGGGATGAAATGCTCCTCGGTCGCGGGATCGAAGTATTCGAGGTTCTCGCCCGACGCTTCCTGGTGGCGCGAGAGGTCGAAGTCGCCGCGGTTGTGGACGCCCTCCAGCTCCTTCCAGCCGAACGGGAAGCGGTACTCCACGTCGACGGCCTTCTTCGCGTAGTGGGCGAGCTCGTCCGGGGCGTGCTCCCGGAAGCGCAGTCGGGACGGCGTCGCGCCGTAGCGGACGTACCAGTCGTGGCGTCGCGGCAGCCACTCCTCGAAGATCGTCGCCGCCTGATCCGGCCGGACGAAGTACTGCATCTCCATCTGCTCGAACTCGCGCATCCGGAAGACGAAGTTGCCGGGACTGATCTCGTTCCGGAACGACTTCCCGATCTGGGCGATCCCGAACGGAAGCTTCTTGCGGGAGCTCTGTTGGACGTTCTTGAAGTTCACGTAGCTGCCCTGGGCCGTCTCGGGCCGGAGATAGATGACCGAGGCGTCCTCCTCGACGGGGCCCATGAACGTCTTGAACATCAGGTTGAAGCGCCGCGGCGGCGAGAGCGGGCCGCCGTCGACCGGGCACCTCAGGCCCAGCCGCTCGACGATCGTGGGGTCCCGGAGCTCCGTGGCGGTCAGATGCTCGGCCCCGGGCAGCTCGTCGAGCCGGAAGCGGCGATGGTCCGTGGCGCATTCCACGAGCGGGTCGCTGAAGCTGCCGACGTGACCGGACGTCACCCAGACCTCGGGGTGCATGAGGATCCCGGCGTCCAGCCCGACGACGTCCTCGCGCTCCTGGACCATCGCCCGCCACCAGGCGCGCTTGACGTTGCCCTTCAGCTCCACCCCGAGCGGCCCGTAGTCCCAGACCGCGTTGATCCCG
>DATBGP010000318.1:0-2673 GCA_036557925.1 Candidatus Limnocylindrales bacterium
CGTCCCGATCGGCTGGACGGTCAACGAGTCGCCCTCCGCGATGACGAGCCCCTGCTCGTCGCCGAAGCGCGAGGTCACGACCGCGGCGACGAGGAACAGGATCAGCCCCAGGTGGGTCATCAGCGTCGCGAGCTTCGTCCATCGATTCCGGTCGCCGTACAGGTAGGTCGACCCGTCGGCCTCGGCCTCGCGGACGCCGAATCGCTGCTTCCGGAGCGCGGCCCGGACATCGGCCGCCGCCACGCCGGTCATCGCCGCACGATCGGGCAGGGACGGGTCGTAGAACGGGTCCGGCTGGACCACGCGGATCTCCGCGGACTGCCGCCAGAGCCTTGGCGTCCGATCGAGCGTGCAGACGACGATCGAGACGACGAGCACGACGAGCCCGACGGTGAACCAGGTCGACGTGAAGAGGTGGAAGACCTGGAGCCGCTCCAGGGCGTCGACGACGCCCCGGCCGAAGGCGGCGTCGTAGCGCGCGTGGATGTCGGCCATCGCGCTCTCGTAGTCGCCGACGGACCGGAAGGCGAAGCTCGGAAGCTGGCGGATCGTCATCCCGACGACGGCCATCAGCATCAGGGCGATGATCTGGACGACCGCGAAGTCGACCGACGTGAACAGGCGCAGGACCGTCCGCCCGATCCGCTCGAAGACGTCGGGCTTCGGTGGCCGGGCCGATTCGGCCCACGTGGTCACGGGGCTGGCGATCGAGAGGTCCTCCGGAGGATCAGACGGGGGTCGGTTGCGATCGAAGCGGGTCCGCCACCTGCGTCGCCGACGGGGACGCCGGGCCGGCGGTTCCCGCCGCCTCGATGGCAGCGCCGAGCGCGCGATCGAAGTCGGCGACCAGGTCGTCGAGGTCCTCGAGCCCCACCGAGCAGCGGAGCAGGCCCGGGGTGATCCCGGCGCCGGCGAGGGCCGCGTCGTCGAGCTGGCGGTGGGTCGTCGACGGGGGGTGCGACACGATCGTGAACACGCTGCCGAGCGAGGCCGTCCGCTCCGGCAGCGTCAGCGTGTCGATGAACGCCTCGCCCGCTGCGCGTCCGCCGGCCAGCTCGAAGGCGAGCATCCCGCCGCCCAGGGCGAGCTGGCGCGCCGCGGTGGCGTGCTGGGGATGGGTCGGCAGTGACGGATGCCAGACGCGGAGCACCCCGGGCTGCGCCTCCAGCCATCCGGCCAGGGCCGCCGCGGTCGCCGAGTGGCGCTCGAGCCGGAGGGCCAGGGTCGACAGCCCGCGCATCGCGAGGAATGCGGCGTGGGGATCGAGGCTGGCGCCGGTGTCCACCTCGAAGTCGCGGACGCGGTCCACGAGCGCCCGGGGGCCGACGACGACGCCGGCCATCACGTCCGAGTGGCCGGAGAGGTACTTCGTCGCGGACTCGCACACGAGGTCGGCGCCGAGCTCGACGGGCCGGCAGAGATACGGCGAGGCGAATGTGTTGTCGACGACGTAGGTCGCCCCATGGCGATGGGCCAGCTCCGCCAGGGCGACGTGGTCGGCCACGACGATCGTCGGGTTCGAGACCGTCTCCGCGTAGAGGACGCGGGTCGGGGCATCGCTCAGGGCCGCCTCCACCGCCGCGAGGTCGACGATGTCGACGAACTCCACGACGACGCCCAGCCGGGTCAGGACGCCGGCGAGGAGCGAGCGGGTCGTTCCGTAGCTGGATCGCGTCGCGACGATCCGATCGCCGGCCGAGACGAGCGTCGCCAGCGCGGCGTGGATTGCGGCCATCCCCGATCCGAAGGCGAACCCGGCCTCCGCGCCCTCCAGGTCGGCAACCGCGGACGCGAACGCGACGACGGTCGGGTTGTCGAGGCGACCGTAGGCGTAGCCCGGGACCTGTCGGGTCGTGACCGCGCCGAGCTCCTCCGAATCCGCCGACGTGAACGTGACGGTCTGGTAGATCGGCACCGAGGTCGGGGTCTGGCGGACCTCTGGCAGGCGATGGGCGGCGCGGATCGCGCGGGTCGAGAAGCCCGAGGGCGTGACGTCGCCGGGGTCGCGTCGTGACGTGGGGGAACCGGCCATCCGGCCGATCCTACACCGACTCCCCGCCGCGCTTGCGCGACCGCCCCGCCGCGGCCTGGGCCGACGGGCCCGGCTCGCTCGCGATGCTCGTGATCGGGCGCGGGGCGTTGATCGGGCTCGGCGCCGGCGCCTCCATCCCATGGTCGAAGACCGGCTCGCCCACGCCTTCGCCGGCCGGCACCCCGGTCACCCGGTTCTTGCCGCCGCGCTTGGAGCGGTACATCGAGGTGTCCGCGGTGATCATCAGCTCGTCGCTCGTCCGGCCGTCGTCGGGGTAGTTGACGACCCCGATCGACACCGAGGGGTGGATCGCGTTGCCACCGACCGGGACGCTCAGCTCGGCCACCTCCTGGCGGATCTTCTCGGCCAGGACGTAGGCGCCGGTGGGATCCGTCTCGGGAAGGAGGACGACGAACTCGTCGCCGCCGTAGCGGGCCGCGGTGTCGATCCGCCGGCCGCCCGACCGGATCACGTCGCCGACGCCGCGCAGGACGCGGTCGCCGAAGAAGTGGCCGTGCCGGTCGTTGATCTGCTTCAGGTCGTCGAGGTCCATCATCAGCAGGCAGAAGCCCCGGCCGGATCGGGCGCTCCGCGCGATCTCCCGCTCGACCGCGGTGAAGAAGAACGTCCGGTTGTAGAGG
>DATBGP010000319.1:0-2903 GCA_036557925.1 Candidatus Limnocylindrales bacterium
GGACGCTGGTCTCGGTGATCCTCCCGCAGTCCTGGCCGGTGATCATCGCCGTCGCGATCTTCCACCTCGTCTACGCCTGGAACGACTTCTTCGGGCCGCTCCTGTACCTCTCCGGCAAGCCCGAGATCCAGACCCTCGCGCTCGGCCTCCAGCAGTTCAACGGGATCCACTATCGGGATCCGGGGCTGATCCAGGCCGGGACCCTGATGACGATGATCATCCCGGTGATCGGCTTCCTCCTGTTCCAGCGCTTCTTCACCCGGGGCATCGTCCTGACGGGAGTGGAGAAGTAGGCGGTCCGGCGGGTGCGGGCGCCGGGCTTCGCGTCGCGCTGACGTTCGACGCCGAGCACCCGGACCGCGTCCACCGGCCGGGCGTGACGGAGGGGATCCTCGACGTCCTCGCGGGGCGCGAGGTCCGTTCGACGTTCTTCCTCCAGGGCCGCTGGGTGGAGGCGTTTCCCGAGCTGGCGCGCCGGGTCGTCGCCGACGGCCACCAGGTGGGCAACCACAGCTTCTACCACGCCCGGCTGCCGCTCCTGACCGACGACGGGATCCGGACCGACGTCCGGGCCGCCGAGGCGGCGATCGCGGCGATCGCCGGCGTGGACCCGCGGCCGTGGTTCCGCTGCCCGTTCGCCGCCGGCTCGGACGACCCGCGGGTCCTGGGGCTGCTCGACGAGCTGGGCTATCGCGACGTCCGGCAGCACGTCGTCCTCGAGGACTGGGAGCCGTTCCGGACCGGCCCGGCGATGACCGCCGACGCGCTCCGGCTCGTGCCGGAAGTCGGAGATCCCGCCGTGATCCTGTTCCACGCCTGGCCGCCGGGGACGCTCGCCGCGCTGCCGGGGCTGATCGACGGGCTCCGGGTCCGTGGCGCGACCTTCGTTCGGATCGACGAGCTGGCGGCCGACGAGATCGCCCGGTTCGGCCCGTGACGGCGGACGCCCGGCCGGCCGTCCTGGCCGTCGACGGCGGCAACTCGAAGGCGGACGTCGCCGTGCTCGCAGCCGACGGCACGCTCCTGGCCGCCGTCCGCGGCCCGACGATCTCGCACCAGGCCGTTCCGCTCGACGAGGCGGCACGGCGGTTCGCCGATCTCGTGGCTCGCGTCCGGTCCACGGCGAACGTCCGGACCGGCGTCGAGATCCCGACCGCGGTCCTGTGCCTCGCCGGCGCGGACTATCCGACCGACGTCCGCCAGATCCGTGGCGCGTTCACCGCGCTGACCGCGGCCCGCGACGTGACGATCCTCAACGACACGTTCGCGGCGCTCCGGGCCGGCGCGACCCGGCCCTGGGGGATCGTCCTGATCTGCGGCCAGGGGATCAACGGCGCGGCGGTGGCTCCCGGTGGGAAGCGGTTCCGGTTCGCCGGCGTCGGCGACATCGCCGGCGACTGGGGCGGGGGCGCATCGGTCGGGATGGCCGGGCTCGCGGCGGCGGTCCGGGCACAGGACGGGCGCGGACCCCGGACGGCGCTCGAGCGGACGATCCCCGCCGCCGTCGGCCTCAAGCGGCCGGACGCCGTGACGTACGCCTTCTACAGCGGCCGGCTCCACGACTGGCGGATCGATCGGCTGGCCCCGACGGTGTTCGCCACCGCGATCGACGGCGATCCGGTCGCCCGGTCGATCATCGATCGGCTCGCCGACGAGCTCGCGACGATGGCCCGCGCGCTCGCGCGACGGACCGGCCTGATCCGCCGCGACCCCGAGGTCGTACTCGGCGGCAGCGTGTTCCGGACGAGCGACGACGCCTTCCACGAGCGGGTCCGGGCCGGCATCCGCGAGGCGATCCCGGCGGCCCGCGTCATCCGGCTCGCGGAGCCGCCGGTGCTGGGCGCCGCCCTGCTCGGCCTGGACCGTCTCGCGCCGTCGGGCGCGGCCGCGGAGCCGGATGCCCATCGGGCGCGACGGGCTCTCGAGTCGTGGAACGCCACACCGGTGGTTGTCACGGCGTCGTAAGGAGCGTTCCCCCTCCCCGGCTGCGCGAACGCGCGGCTCGATGGCATCCTTCCGCCAGTCCACCCCAAACCGGAGCCCCAGCTTGCACGACGCCCCTCGCCCGGCCCGGCCCGTCCGCGCCGCCCAGACCCGGACGACGCCGACCCCCGCCGGCTGGATCGCGCTCGCGATCTTCGCGGGACTCGCGATCGTCGGCTTCCTCGGCGCCGTCGGGGTCGTGAGCGCGTTCTCGCGGATGACCGATGGCCTGCCGCCGGTGAGCGAGCTCGACCAGATCACATTCTCGCAGCAGTCCGTGGTCTGGGACCGCACGCACAAGGTGGAGCTGGCCCGGTTCGGCGGGGAGAAGCGGGAGGTCGTCCCGTTCGAGGACATCCCGCCGATCGTCATCGACGCCCAGACGGCCGTCGAGGACAAGACCTTCTGGGACAACGCCGGCTTCGATCCCCTGGCGATCATCTCCGCCGGCATCGACAGCGTCCGTGGCAACAGCCGCGGCGCCTCCACGATCACCCATCAGCTGGTGCGCCAGCGCCTGCTCGATCCGGCGCTCGTCCAGGACCCCAACCGGACGTTCGAGCGGAAGGTCAAGGAGATCATCCAGTCGGTCCGCCTGACGGAGGCCTACCCGGGCGAGACCGGCAAGCAGAAGATCATCGCGGCCTACCTGAACCAGAACTACTACGGGAACCAGGCCTACGGAGTGAAGGCCGCGGCGAAGGCCTACTTCGGGATCGACGACCTCTCGAAGCTGACGCCCGCTCAGGCGGCGATCCTCGCGGGGCTGCCGAAGTCGCCGTCGAACTACGACCTCGTGAAGAACGCGGACGTGACCTGCAAGGTCGAGCCCGACCCTCAGACCGGTGATTGCCCCGCGAACCAGGAGCAGCTCGAGGTCAACTCCGACAAGCCGATCGTCCAGCGCCGCAACGCGATCC
>DATBGP010000320.1:0-4658 GCA_036557925.1 Candidatus Limnocylindrales bacterium
CGCGGCGAGCTGCGAACGTCGCAGGGCTGCGTCCGCGTCGTCCGTCGGGGTCAGCCGGGCGGCCTCCTGGTAGAGGCTCGCCGCGTCCAGCGTGGCGCCTCGCAAGCGAGCGGCGGCGGCCGCGTCGGCGACGGCCCGCGCGACGCGCTCGTCCGGGCCGTTCGACGCCTGGGCGAGATGGCGGGCCCGCGCGTCCGGGGAGGCGGTCGCTGCCGCGAGGGCGGCGTGGGCTGCCCGGACCTCGCCGTCGCCGGCAACGGTCATCACGCCCTGCGCGAACAGCGGGTGGGCGAACCGGACGGCGTCCCCGTCGATGGAGACGAGGCCGTCGCCGACGGCGGGTGCCAGGCTCGCCGCGGAACCGGGCGTGGCCGCCTCGAGCGAGGCGACGGTGGGTGCCACGGAGCAGGCCAGCAGCACCATCGCGCGCCGGGTCCTCGCGGGCAGCGCGGAGACGCGTCTCGCGATCAGCGACCCGAGCGTGTCGGGCACCGGCAGCGGCTCGTGCGGATCGGCCGGGATCCCGCTCGCGAGGAGGGCGCGACCGAGCTCGAGCGCGTAGAGCGGGTTGCCGCCGGAGGCCTCCTCGATGCGGACGAGGACGAGGCGCGGGAACGATCGCCCGAGCCGCAGCTCGAACAGTCGATGCAGGGAGGCGAGATGGAGCGGCCCGAGTCGGACACGATCGGTCCGCTCGACCGGCGCCGCCTCGAGGACCGTCTCGGAGGCCGTCGTCTCGGCACCCGTCCGCGTCGCGGCGAGGAGCCCGACCGGATGGCCCGGAAGGCGCCGGATGGCGTAGGCGAGGATCGCCGCGGAGCCGTCGTCGAGCCACTGGAGGTCGTCGATTGCGAGGACGAGGGCCCGTTCCGGCGTCGCGAGCTGCCGGAGCAGGCCGGCCACGGCCACCGAGAGCGTGCGCTGGTCGGGCGAGGGACCGCTGGGCTCGAGGCGCAGGAGCGCGACCTGCAGCGCCTCGCGCTGGGGCGCCGGCAGGCCTGCGAACGATCCGTCGTCGAGGCCGCCGAGGAGATCGATCAGCCCGCCGAGCGTCAGCCCCTGCTCGGACCTCGCGGGTCGGGAGGTGAGGACGTGGCAGCCCCGGGTCCCGGCCAGCTCGGCCGCCGCCGACCAGACCGTCGACTTGCCGATGCCCGCCTCGCCCTCGAGGACGAGGACCGCAAGGTCCGTCGCGGCCCGATCGAGGAACGGTTCGACGGCCGCGAGCTCTGCCCCACGCCCGACGATCTCGTCCGCCACGAGGCGGAACGTACACCCGCTCGCCGGGGACGACACGAGACAAGGTGGGTTGCGAGATGGTCCCCTGCCAGTCTCCGCCGAGGACGGGGAGGACGGAGTGATCGAGAACGCTCGCGGTGCGACCGTGGTGTACAGGCGTGATCGCCAACCCGGCCCCGGACCACCACGACTTGCCCGGCGATCTCGAGCACCCAGCGCTCGCGCGCAACCGTTCACAAAGGGATCAACGCCTGGCGGCGACCCGCGCCAGGCGATCCTTCGGCCGGCCACGCAACGCGTGGTGCCAGTTGTCAACACCCGATTGACTCGCGGATGCGTCCGATCGCTGTGCGCGCGGCGGTCTCGACCTCCTCGAGGTCGGATCCCGGTGTGCGGAGACGCCCGGGCGACGGTCCCGCGGTAGGGTCGGGGACTCGCGAGCGCGGCCGCTCACGGGGTCGCCGCGAGGACGCACGGGGGGTTCGCCATGGCGCCAGGATCGAGAGCCAAGGCAGCCGACACCGGACAGTACCGACAGCGCGTCGTCGTCCGGGTCCACGACTTCACGGTGGGGGACGACCAGGCCAAGCGCCGGGTGGCAGGCCCGCCCGAGGGCCTGTCCGCGGCCTGGGGCGACGTCACCCGCAGGGTCCCGGGCCTCGAGATCAAGCCGATGTTCGCCGAGATCGAGGGGCTCGACGAGCTGCACCGCCGCGCCGGTGAACGCGTCGGGCAGCGCGATCTGCCGAACCTCGGCGCGTATTACGTCGTCGAGGTCCCGGTCGGGGCCAACGCCGACGAGATCCAGCGGGAGCTGGCCCGGCTGCCGGGCGTCGAGAAGGCCTACGTCGAGGCCGGCCCGACGCCGCCACCGACGGTCTCGCCCACCGACGACCCGCGGAACTCCAACCAGGACTACGAGGACGCCGCGCCCGGCGGCATCGATGCGCGCTACGCCTGGACCCTCGCGGGTGGGGACGGAGCGGGCATCGGGTTCGTCGACATGGAGCGCGGCTGGACCCTCAACCACGAGGACCTGACCGGAGCCGGCATCACCGTCATCTCCGGAACGGTCAAGGACTACCACGGCCACGGGACGGCGGTCCTCGGCGAGGTCGTGGCCGTCGACAACGCGATCGGCGACGTGGGGATCGCCCCGAAGGCGACCGCGCGCGTCGTGTCGCAGTGGCGAACCGCCACGACGTACGGGACGGCCGAGGCGATCGTCAGCGCCGTCGGCGCGATGCAGTTCGGCGACGTCCTCCTGCTCGAGGCGCAGACCAGCTACCCGGGCGTGAGCGGCTATGTCCCGGTGGAGGTCGAGGACGCCGTCTTCGATGCCATCCGGCTCGCGACCGCGCTCGGGATCGTGGTGGTCGAGGCGGGCGCCAACGGCTCCGAGGATCTCGACGCCTTCATGGACACCGGTGGCAACGCGATCCTCAACCGGGGGAGCGCGGCGTTCCGGGACTCGGGCGCGATCATGGTCGGCGCCGCGAGCTCGGCCAGTCCCCATACCCGGATGTGGTTCAGCAACTTCGGCAGCCGGATCGACTGCTTCGGCTGGGGCGAGAACATCGACACCACCGGCGACGGCTGGACGGGAACCGCGACCAACCTCTACACGACGAACTTCGGCGGCACGTCGGGCGCCTCGCCGATCATCGCCGGCGCGGCGATCCTGGTGCAGTCGCTGGCCGAGAGCTCGCTGGGCTTCCGGTTCTCGCCGCTGGCCGTGCGCCGGATCCTCTCGAACGCCGCGACCGGCACCGCCTCCGCGACGCCCGCCAGCGATCTCATCGGCGTGATGCCGAACCTGAACGCCATCGCGACCGGACCCCTCGGGCTTGCACCCGACGTCTATCTCCGCGACTTCGTCGGCGACCTCGGCGACCCCCACACCGGGCCGGTCTCGGCGAGCCCGGACATCATCGTCCGGCCGAACGCCGTGGCGAACCCGCAGGCCGCATTCGGCGCCGGCAGCGGCACCGAGAACGACGCGACGCTCGGCTCACAGGTCGAATCCGGCCAGGACAACTTCATCTACGCGCGCGTCCTGAACCAGGGCGCGGCGCCCGCCACGTCGGTCACCGTGACCGTCTATTGGTCGCAGGTCGCGACCCTCGTGACCCCGGACCTCTGGACCCTCGTCGGCACGACGACGCTCGCCAGCGTGCCGGTCGGCGAGATCCTGACCGTCTCGAACGGGATCACCTGGCCGGCCGGGTCGGTGCCGGCGACCGGGCACTACTGCTTCGTGGGTCTCGTCGGCAACCAGGCCGACCCCGCCCCGAACCCGGCCGACTTCGTCGACTGGGCGAACTACATCGCGTTCGTCAGCAACAACAACAACGTGACGTGGCGCAACTTCAACGTCGTCAACAACGTCCCGCCGGCCGGCACCAACCCGCCCGGCTTCGTGCTCCTGCCGTTCCTCCTGACCGGCGCCCTGAAGGAGGACATCCCGATGGGCGTCGAGATCATCGCCAAGCTGCCCTACGGCGCCGAGGCCTTCCTCGATGCGCCGCCGCGGGTGCTGCGAGGCCTCGATCTCGACTTCGAGGAGGTCAAGGGCGACGACGGCGAGGTCCTGATGCGGACGCGGGTCAACCCGCACGGCCGGATGCAGCTCGGCGAGCTGCTCCTGCCGGCCGGTCTCAAGGCCCCGTGCCGGATCGGCGCGAAGATCCCGAAGGACGCCCGCAACGACGCCTTCGACATCGTCGTTCGGCAGACCTACAAGGAGATGGAGGTCGGCCGGGTCACGTGGCGACTCGCGCCGGTCAAGTCCCGGAAGCGCCTCGAGGAGGCCGAGCGGGAGCTGGTCGGCGCGCACCGGTAGGCCGAGAGGCCAGGGCGCCGGCTTCGCCGCGAGCCGGCGTCCGGCCCGCGGCGTGTTGCCCGGACGCGGCTCGCCGGACCTCAGCCGGGTAGGGCGTCCGGGCCCGGGTCGCCGCCCGTAGCAGCGGTCTCCAACCGCGGGAGGTAGTGGTCCCAGCCGGCCCGGTGGATGAGGCGCTGATCGGGCGGCAGGTCCCGATGGGTGAGCCGGACGATCGTGCCGTCGCCATCCGGGACCAGCTCGATCTCGACCGTCGACGAGCCTGGCGGGACGTCCGGATGCCCGACCCAGCCCCAGGTGAACACGACCCGTCGATCCGGCTCCAGGGCGACGAAGCGGCCTTCGGCCGTCGTGTCGTTCGGGACCGTCATCCGGAAGAGCCCGCCGGGCTGCGCCTCGATGGTCGCGGACTTGCCCTGCCAGCGGGCCCAGCGCACGGAGTCCGTCAGGTACGCGTAGACCGCGGCGGCCGGCGCCGCGATCCGGCGTTCGACGCGGAGGTCGTCGCTCACCGCAGGTCCGGATCCGACTCGACCGCGGCCGCGAGCCGATCCAGCGTGTCGGTCCACATGGCCTC
>DATBGP010000321.1:0-5279 GCA_036557925.1 Candidatus Limnocylindrales bacterium
GCTGCTCCACCTCGCCGCGCTCGGCGAGGGCGAGCTCGAGCTGATCGAGGCGCACCTCCAGGCCGGCTCGCCGGCGATCGGCCGGGCGCCGAAGGACATCCCGGTGCCGGAGGGCTGCTCGCTCTTCGCGGTGATCCGCGACGGGGTGGCGACGCCGCTCCGGCCCGACACGGTGCTCGCCGAGGGCGACAAGGTCATCGCGATCGGCAAGGGCGAGTGCCAGGAGCGGCTGCACGAGGAGCTGATCGGCGGCGCTGTGGGGTCTGCCGCCGGCTGATCGGCGGCGCTGTGGGGTCTGCCGCCGGCTGATCGCCAACCGGCGCGCACCACGGGCGGCCGCCTGCCGCCGATCCGATCCGGCCTCCTGCCGACGCCGGAATTGATCCGATCGCTACTTCGGGCGCTGCGGCGGCTGGAAGGCCACCTCGGATCGCTCGCTGGCTCCAATCCGTTCGGGAGCATGCTCGCCTTCGGGCCCTTCGGTGAGCCTGGACCGCTCGCAAGCCCGGCGGCAGGGATGTGATCGATACCAGGACGGCGAACCGGTAGCTCCGGCCGATCCCCGCCGACCCGGGCGGGGGTCGGGCGGTGAGGCCGCCCGGTACCATCCCGGCCATGGACCACACGGCGGGACCGATCCTCGAGATCGGCGTGCTCCTCCTCGCCGCGGTCCTGGCCGGCTGGCTCGCCAGGCGCGCCGGGCTGCCGGCCGTCGTCGGCTATCTCGCCCTCGGCGTCATCGTCTCGCCGTTCACTCCCGGCTACGTCGCGGATCGGGAGCAGCTCCAGCTCCTCGCCGACCTCGGCGTCGTCCTTCTCCTCTTCGAGGTCGGCATCGAGGTCGACCTCCTCCGGATCCGCGCGGAGCAGCGTGGCCTGTTCGTGGCGGCGCCGGCCCAGACGATCCTCACGACCGTCGCGGCTGGAGCCGTCTTCGCCCTCCTCGGCCTATCGGTCGTCCCGGCCGCGCTGATGGGCCTGTCGGTTGCCCTGTCGTCGTCCGTGGTGATCGTGAACATCACGAAGAGCCGGCGGCGCACGACGGACCGGGCCACCGAGGACGCCCTCCTGGGCTGGAGCGCCCTCCAGGACAGCACCGGCGTCGCGATCGCAGCGGTCCTCCTCGCGCTCCTCGGGGTCTCCGGCCGGCCGCTGGAGCAGACGTTCCTGGGGCTCATCGCGTTCATTGCCCTGGCGATCGCGGTTGCCCGCCTGCTGCCGATCGTCCTTCGCGCCCTCCACGCCGAGCACGACCTGTTCCTGATCACCTCGGTCGCGAGCGGCCTGGCACTCGCCGGGGTCGGATCCGCGGTATTCGGCGTGCCGCTGGCGCTGGCGGCGTTCGTCGGCGGCCTGGCCGTCACCGAGAGCGCCGAGGCAGCCGAGGCAAGGCGACGGCTCCTGCCGTTCCGCGACCTGTTCGCCGTGCTGTTCTTCGTGGCGATCGGGACCCTGATCGAGCCCGACGCCCTCGTCCGCGGCCTGGGCTGGCTCGCGCTGTTCCTGGCGCTGATCGTCGTCGCGAAGGTGATGGTTGCGTGGGGCCTGGCCCGGGCGGCGCGCCTCCCGGCCCGGCCGGTCCAGCTCGCGGTCGGGCTCGGTCAGATCGGCGAGTTCTCGTTCGTCCTCGGCTCAGCCGCGATCGCCGCCGGCGCGATCTCGGACGAGCTGTACGTGGCCCTCGACGCGGCGGTCGCCATCTCGATCGCGGTGAGCACGGTCGTCGTCCGGCTTGTGGCCCGCCAGGCGGTTGCCGAGCCGGATCCTGCGGCGGGCGTCGCCTGACGGGGCAGGGACCGTGACCGGGCCGGCCCTCCCGATCGACGAGGCGGAGCTGCGCCGGACGATCCTCGCGGGTCACGGGATCAAGCCCGTCGAGCTGGCCATCGAGACGGGCGGCGCCGACGCCGCCGCGTGCGCGGTCCGCGCCACGGCGAGCGACGGCAGCCGCTGGTTCGTCAAGCTCCGGCCGGCGGTCCGGCCCGCGGCGATCCTCGTCCCGCGATTCCTGCGAGCGCGCGGGCTCAGCCAGGTCGTCGCCTCGATCCCGCCGCGGTCCGGCGAGCCGTGGCTGCGGATCGGCTCGTGGTCGGTCCTCGTGTTCCCGTTCGTCGATGCCCCGTCGGCGATGGACGCCGGCATGGCCCCGGACGGCTGGCGGCGGCTGGGCGCCTTCGCCGCGCGCCTGCATGCGGTCGCCCTGCCCGGCGACCTTCTGGCGATGCTCGACGCCGAGGACTTCCGCCCGCGGATGACGGCAGTTGCGCGCGACCTCGAGCGGCGGCTCGCCGGGCTGGCGATGGACGACCTCGACCCGCTCTCCGCCGCGGTCCGCGATCGATGGCTGGCGGAGCGCGGCACGATCCGGCATCTCGTCGAGCGGTCGGAGGCGCTCGCGGCCCGGATCCGCGAACGGGAGGCACGACGCGAGCTTCAGGAACGCGTCCTCTGCCACGCCGACCTGCACGCAGCCAACGTCCTCGCCGGAGCCGACGGTTCGGTCTCGATCATCGACTGGGACGAGCTGCTTCTCGCGCCGCGGGAGCGCGACCTGATGTTCGTGCGCGATTCGCCGATCGCCCACCGCGTCACGGCCGCCGAGGCCGATGCCTTCGAGGCCGGGTATGGGCCCGGCTCGACCCACCCGGACGCCCTCCTCCTGGCCTGGTACCGGGTCGACTGGGCCGTCCAGGACCTCACGACCTGGGCGAGCGAGGCGCTGCGGGGCGGACCGGCGGATGGCGTCGCCCGCGCGCGTGCGCGCTCGTTCTTCGAGGGGCTGTTCCGGCCCGGCGACGAGGTCGACACGGCGCTCCGGGCGGACGCCCGCGCCGCCATCGATTGAGCCCGCGACCGGACGAGATTTCGCAACATCCTTGACAATGCCATTGTCAGGGTTCTATGGTGCCTCCATCCCCCGGAGGCACCGCCCCCGGGATGTCATTCGCACCGCACAGGAGGGGCCGACGAGATGGCCCAGGGCCGGGTCGAGCGGGACCCGCAACGACCCGTCTACGTGATCAGCGTCGCGGCGAGCATCGTCGCGGCGCATCCGCGGACGCTCCGGATCTACGAGGACGAGGGCCTCATCTGCCCGGCGCGCACGCCGACGAACATCCGTCTCTACAGCGACGAGGACATCCGCCGGCTCACCTGGATCCGGCACCTGACGCGCGAGCGCGGCGTCAACCTCGCCGGGATCCGGCTCCTCTTCGAGCTGGAGGAACGGCTCGGGACGCGGATCCTCGAGGCGCTCTACGACGAAGGGACCCGCGGCGAAGAGCCGTCGGACGAGGACGAACCCGCCGATCGACCCGCGAGGGCCGCCGCTTCCGAGCCCCGGCGGGCCGCCCGGTGACCCGTATCACCACCAAGTCAGCAATCATGTCCGGCCGGAGCGGCCGGACGATCCCGCAGCAAGCCACAGGAGACCGTTGATGGCCAAGCGCCCGACACCCGACCGGGACGACCAGCCGACCACCACTACCACCACCAGCGCCGCCGATCCGCGCGAGCTTCCCCTCGTCGCCCTTCGCGAGACCGTCATCTTCCCGGAGATGATCGTCCCCCTCCAGGTCGGTCGCGAGAAGTCCGTCAACGCCCTGAACGCGGCCGTGGCGGAGGGCGGGCCGATCGCGCTCGTCACCCAGCGCCACGCCGAGCAGGAGGACATCGAGTCCACCGACGAGCTGTACGAGGTGGGCACCCTGGCGAAGATCGCCCAGGTCGTCCAGCTCCAGGACGGCACCGTCCGGGCGATCGTCCAGGGCCAGACGCGGCTCAAGCTGCTCGGATTCACCGCCAGCGAGCCGTACCTCCGCGCCCGGATCGAGGAGATCCCGGACGCCACCGGCGCCGGCCTCGAGGTCCAGGCGCTCATGCGGACCGTCCAGGGCCAGATCGAGCAGTACGTCGCGAACGGCGCGCCCGTCCCGCCGGAGGCGGCCGTCGCCGCCCGCAACATCACCGAGCCGGGCCTGCTGGCCGACATGGTCGCCTACAGCCCGGACATGACCACCGAGCAGCGCCAGGAGCTCCTGGAGACGGTCGACGTCACCGAGCGCCTGAAGCTGGTCAGCAACTTCCTCGCCCGCCAGATCGAGATCCTCGAGCTCAAGGGTCGGATCCAGTCCGAAGTGAAGTCGGAGATGGACAAGACCCAGCGCGAGTACATCCTCCGCGAGCAGCTGAAGGCCATCCAGCGCGAGCTCGGCGAGGACGACCCGCAGCAGGCCGAGATCAACGAGCTCCGCGAGAAGGTCGAGTCCGCCGGCATGCCGGAGGAGATCAAGGCCCGGGCGGTCAAGGAGATCGACCGGATGAGCCGGATCCCGTCCGCCTCGCCGGAGGTCGGCGTGATCCGGACGTACGTGGACTGGCTCGTGGGCCTGCCCTGGAACGTCGCGACCGATGACCAGCTCGACATCAGGGAGGCCGCCCGGATCCTCGACGAGGACCACTACGGCCTGGAGAAGATCAAGGAGCGGATCCTCGAGTACCTCGCGGTCCGCACGCTCGCGGACGAGATCCGCAGCCCGATCCTCGCGTTCGTCGGCCCGCCCGGCGTCGGCAAGACGTCGCTCGGCAAGTCGATCGCGAAGGCGATGGGCCGCAAGTTCGTCCGGATGAGCCTCGGCGGCATCCACGACGAGGCGGAGATCCGCGGCCACCGGCGCACCTACATCGGCGCGCTGCCCGGCCGGATCATCCAGAACATCAAGACCGCGGGCTCGAACAACCCGGTCTTCATGCTCGACGAGGTCGACAAGATCGGGATGGACTTCCGGGGCGACCCGTCGTCCGCCCTCCTCGAGGTCCTCGATCCCGAGCAGAACTTCAGCTTCCAGGACAACTACCTGGAGGTGCCGTTCGACCTGAGCAAGGTGCTCTTCATCGCCACGGCCAACCTCCTCGACCCCATCCCGGCGCCGCTCCGCGACCGGATGGAGATCGTCCAGCTGCCCGGCTACACCGAGACCGAGAAGATCGAGATCGGGAAGCGCTTCCTCATCCCGAAGCAGATGAAGAACCACGGGCTGACCGAGAAGACCATCGAGATCCCCGACGAGACGATGATCGAGCTCGTCCGGTCGTACACCCACGAGGCGGGCGTCCGGAACCTCGAGCGCGAGATCGCCAACGTCATGCGGAAGGTCGCCCGGCAGGTCGCCGAGGGCCGCAAGCGCAAGACGGTCGTCGACCTGAAGAAGCTCGCCGAGTACCTCGGCCCGCAGCGGTTCGAGTACGGCGAGCTGGAGGCCGAGGACCAGACGGGCTCG
>DATBGP010000322.1:0-15664 GCA_036557925.1 Candidatus Limnocylindrales bacterium
CCGGAGGTCGAGCGTCCTTCCGAGGGCGATGATCGCCTTCGCGAAGGCCCACTCGTCCGACGCGGCATCGGAGCTGCCGATGAACTCGCGGGCGATCTTCAG
Source organism: Candidatus Limnocylindrales bacterium (assembly GCA_036557925.1). Lineage (GTDB taxonomy): Bacteria > Chloroflexota > Limnocylindria > Limnocylindrales > CSP1-4 > CF-46. The sequence goes on from DATBGP010000322.1 coordinate 103, forward strand.
GATGTCGACCTGGAAGCGGCGCAGGTAGCCGAGCGACGAGTAGCCCGTGCCGAAGTCGTCGATCGCGATCCGGATGCCGAGCGCGCGAAGGGCCTGGAGTCGGGCGATCGTCGTATGAGTGTCGTGGAACATCGCCGACTCGGTCAGCTCGAGGATCAGGTCGGTGGTCGGGAAGCCCGTGTCCTCGAGGATCGCCCGGACGTCGTCGACGAAGCTCGGCTGCTGGAGCTGGGCGGCCGAGAGGTTGACCGACAGCGCGATCGGGGCGGCGTTGCGCTCGCGACGCCACGACATCACCTCGCGGCAGCTCTCGTGGAGCATCCAGCGGCCGAGGGCGAGGATCGTGCCGTTCTCCTCGGCGAGCCGGATGAACTCGTCCGGCCGGAGGATTCCGCGGGTCGGGTGGCGCCAGCGGACGAGCGCCTCGACGCCCTCGGGCTCACCCGTCGCGAGGGCGACGATCGGCTGGTAATGGGCGGCGAGCTCGCCCCGGCCGATGCTCTTCGAGAGCTCGGAGGCCAGCGCGTGGCGCTCGACGAGCGCCGAGTGCATGGTCGGCTCGAAGACCGCGAACCGGTTCTTGCCGCCCGCCTTCGCGGTGTACATCGCGACGTCGGCGTTCCGAAGCAGCTCGTCGGCGCGGTCCGTGCCCGCCCGGGCGGCGGCGACGCCGATGCTCGCGGCGATGGCGACTTCCTGGCCGTCGATCTGGAGCGGCGCCTGGAGCGCCTCGAGGATCCGGCGCGCGACCGCGATGCTCTCCGACAGGTCCGCGCCGTCCTCCAGGAGGATCGCGAACTCGTCGCCGCCGAGCCGCGCGGCCACGTCGCTCGCCCGGACGCAGCCCCGGACGCGATCCGCGACCGCGATCAGGAGCCGGTCGCCGGCGACGTGGCCGAGCGTGTCGTTGACGACCTTGAAGTCGTCGAGGTCGACGAAGAGGACGACCGGGCGGCGGTCGACGCCCTCGGCCTGGATCCGCTCGTCGACCTGCTCGAGGAAGAGGCTGCGATTGGCGAGCCCGGTCAGCGGATCGTGGTAGGCCTGGTAGCGGAGCTGCTCCTTCAGCCGCGAGAGCTCGGCAAGCGACTGCTCCAGCTGGCCGTTCTCGAGCGCGACGGCGGCCTGGTTCGCGAGGGTCTCCAGGAGTCGCAGGTCGTCCTCGCTGAAGACCGTGCCCTCGGTCAGGCGATTGCCGACGAGGAGCGAGCCGATCACGTCCGACTCGCCGCGAAGCGGGGCGACCATCGCCTGGCGGATGTTGGCCCGCTCGGGCTCGAACGGCGACGGGCTGAAGAAGAAGGCGTGCGGCTCGTTCCGGATCCGGCGGGCGATCGAATCCTCGGGTGAGAAGGGGATCGGGACCATGACGGTGGCCGGCGCGCCATCGACGCTCGTCGTCCGGAGCGCGTCCTCGCCCGTCTCGCGCGGGTGCAGGAGGACCTCGGCCCGTTCCGCGTGGAACATGTCGCGGGCGTGGTCGAGGAGCGCGACGATCGCGGAATCCAGCTCCGGGGAGTGCTGGAGGATCCGGCCCGACTGGTAGAGGAACTCGAGCCGCTCGCCCTTCTCGCGTTCGGACAGGTAGGCCCGGTAGGCGAGGAAGACCGTGACGAGCGGGACGACGAGCAGCCACAGCAGGCCCGGGTCGAGCCACAGGATCGAGACCGCGAGCAGGGCCAGGCTCGTGTTCGCGACGGCGACCAGTCCGCCGAACTGGATCATCTGGGGCAGCTTCTGGAACTGGGGTGCGCCGCCCGACAGCGAGATCGCGGTCGCGATCGTGACGGCCGAGACGACGGTGGTGGTGAGGGTCGCGCCGAACGCGGCGAGCCAGTCCGTGCCGCTCGGAGTGCCGTCCAGGCTCGCGGTCAGGTGGAAGACCACGAGCGCCGCCGACGCCCCGAGGCCGAAGTTCGTCAGGTTGAACGCGAATTTCAGGGCCGGCTGGCCGAACCACGCGAGGGCGACCGCGGAGCCGGTGAGGACCGCGAGCAGGTAGTCGTGGGGCGAGAGCAGGAACAGGCCGATGACGGCCGGAAACTCGCTCAGGGAGAAGCTGTGGGCCTCGCGCCGGAAGTGGACGTCGATGACCTTCAGCTCGGCGAGGCAGAAGCCGGCGGCGATGAGCGGCCAGGGAACCTCGATCGGCACGCTGGTCGCCACGGTTCGTGGCTCGAGAACGAGGACGTCGAGGAGGACGGCGACGATCGCGAGGGCGATCGTGAACGCCCAGACGCGCACGGCCGGCGGGATCCTGTCCAGGTTCAGCCGATCGAGACGCCGGGCATCGTCCACCCCCACGTCGAGTTCCTGATCGATGCTCGCTCGGACCATCGCGGGACGGTCCGGCTCGGACATGCGCGCCTCCAGTCCCCGGTCGGTGACCGAGTTGTACGCGCCCCACGCGGGATTGGCTCGTAGGTCCGAGGTACCGGTCGCTGCAGGACGATCCGCGTCGGGGTGAGCCGGCGGGCGGCCGACCCCGGGTGGTCGGTCGACCCCACGGGGTCGGTCGACCTCAGGCGGTCGGCGGAACGGACGGGGCGCCGGGCGGGGCCGTCGCGGGCCGGCGCATCGCGGCGGCGATCGCGATCGCGACGCCCGTCCCGATCAGCACGTCGCCGATGCTGAACACGTTGGCGAGGGGCATCCAGGCGGGCATCGCGAAGACGTCGGTCAGCGGAGCGAGCGCGGGCCGGTCGACGACCACGCTGTTCGTGTTCCCGCCGGTCCCGAGCCCGAGCGCGGCGAGCGCCTCCGGGCTGGCCGGCATCGCCCCGCCGTTGGCGACGATCGCGGCGAGGTTCAGGCCCGCCCCGATCGCGATGAGCGGCACGCCCGTCAGCCGCACGTTCGCGAGGACGACGAGGCCGACGGCCGCGGTCGAGATCACGTAGATCGCCCGCGCGACGTCGTCGGCGAGCCCGTCGGCGAGGGGCGAGAACAGGACGAGCTGGACGGCGAGCGCGACGAGGGCCAGCGGTCCGAACCGGAACCGGACCTCGGCCAGATGCTCGAGCCGGCCGCCGAGGAGGAAGCCGCCGACCAGGCCCGCGACGACCCCGTAGAGGATGAACACGGGTGCAGTATCGACGGCCGGCCGCCGGCCCGAGCCGCCGCGGGTGCCTGTGCTAGCCTCAACCCTCGTTCCCTCCTCCGACGCAGCCTGGATCGACATGACCGCACTCGAGCCCCGCACGATCGTCGACAAGATCTGGGACGACCACGTGGTCGGCCAGGACGAGGGCGCGCCGGCCGTCCTCGCGATCGACCTCCACCTCGTCCACGAGGTCACGTCGCCCCAGGCGTTCAGCGGGCTCCGCGCCCGCGGGCTGAAGGTCCGCCATCCCGAGCGGACCGTGGCCACCGCGGACCACTCGACCCCCACCCACCCGCGGTCGCTGCCCATCGCCGATCCGATGGCCGCGGCCCAGGTCCAGCAGCTGACCGACAACTGCCGCGAGTTCGGGATCCCGCTCCACGGCCTCGGCTCGCCGAACCAGGGGATCGTCCACGTCATCGGCCCGCAGCTGGGCCTGACCCAGCCCGGCATGACGATCGTCTGCGGCGACTCGCATACGGCCACCCACGGGGCGTTCGGCGCGCTGGCGTTCGGGATCGGGACCAGCGAGGTCGAGATGGTCCTCGCGACGCAGACGCTGCTCCAGCGGCGGCCGAAGACCTACGAGGTGCGGGTCGACGGGCGGCTCGCCCCGGGCGTCAGCAGCAAGGACGTGATCCTGGCGCTCATCGCCCGGATCGGGATCGGCGGCGGGACCGGTCACGTCTTCGAGTACACCGGCGACGCGATCCGCGCCCTGACGATGGAGCAGCGGATGACCATCTGCAACATGTCGATCGAGGGCGGCGCCCGGGCCGGGCTCATCGCCCCGGACGACACGACGTTCGAGTACATCGCCGGCCGACCGCACGCGCCGGACGGCGCCGACTGGGACGCCGCGGTCGAGCGCTGGCGGACCCTGCCGAGCGACGCGGGCGCGAGCTACGACCGCTCGGTCACGATCGACGCGTCCGCCCTCGAGCCGATGGTCACCTACGGCACGAACCCCGGGATGGGCATCCCGATCACGTCCCGCGTCCCGTCGCCCGGCGACCAGGCCGACGCCTCGTCGCGCCGCGCGCTCGAGCGGGCGCTCGAGTACATGGACCTCACCCCGGGCCAGCCGATCCTCGGCCAGAAGGTCGACGTGGTCTTCGTCGGCTCGTGCACGAACGGCCGGATCAGCGACCTCCGCCTGGCCGCCGAGGTCCTCCGCGACCGGAAGGTCGCCGACGGAGTCCGGATGATGATCGTCCCGGGCTCGGACGAGGTGAAGCGCGAGGCCGAGCGGGAGGGCCTGAACGAGGTCTTCCGGGCCGCCGGCGCCGAGTGGCGCGAGGCCGGCTGCTCGATGTGCATCGCGATGAACGGCGACCAGCTGTCGCCCGGCCAGTACGCGATCAGCACGTCGAACCGGAACTTCGAGGGTCGCCAGGGCAAGGGCGGCCGGACGTTCCTCGCCTCGCCCCTGACGGCAGCCGCCTCGGCGATCCGCGGCGAGGTCACCGACCCGCGGACCCTTCCCGGCATCGAGCACCTGGCCGCGGTCGGAGGGCGCTGACCATGGCCGAGCCCTTCCGGACGTTCACGAGCGCCGTGATCCCGCTGCCCGCCGAGAACGTCGACACGGATCAGATCGTGCCCGCCCGCTACCTGAAGGTCACCACCAAGGATGGCCTCCGGGACGCGCTGTTCCACGACTGGCGCTACGACGAGGACGGCGGGCTCAAGGAGCCCCTGTTCGTGATGGACCGGGTCGCGATGCTCGACCGGCGGATCCTCCTCGTCGGCGACAACTTCGGGACCGGCTCCTCGCGCGAGCACGCGCCGTGGGCCCTGACGACGTGGGGGATCCGGGCGATCCTCTCGACGTCCTTCGCCGACATCTTCCGCAACAACTCGCTGAAGAACGGGCTCCTGCCGATCGTCGTCGAGGAGGACCAGCACCGGCACCTGTTCGAGCTGGTGGCGGAGAACCCGAACGCCGAGCTGACGGTCGACCTGGAGGCGCAGGTCGTCCACCTGCCGGGCGACGAGGACCTCCCATTCGAGGTGGATCCGTTCGCCCGGATGATGCTGCTCGCGGGAACGGACGAGATGGGCTACCTGCTCGCGAAGCTGCCCGAGATCGAGGGGTGGGAGTCGCGCCACCCGGCACGAGTCGACACCCTCGCCGGGGCCGGCTGAGCCGCGAACGTCGGACGGGCCACCGTCAGACGCGGATCCGAAGAGCCGTCAGGCGCGGAACCCGCCGCGCGCGGAGCGGCCCCGGCGAGGGCTGAGAAGAGACGCGATCAGCGCGGCGGCAGGACGCCGACCACGCAGAGCACGCAGCCGAAGTGCGGGGCGGTGGCGTGAGCCCGGTGGGCCGCGGCCATCCGACGCGTGATCCGGTAGTTGGAGCGACGCGTCGCGGTGGGTCGGGTCATCGGAGGTTCCTTTCGTCGCGTTCTGGCGCATCTCCACCATCGCCCGCGAATCTGCGCGGCGAAACCGGCGAACGGCGGCGACGCGACTGGACGGACGACGAGGGTCGAAGCCGCCGCTCGGCCCCCACACGGGGAACCGGCCTCGCCGGCGCGTCGTCTGGCGGCCCATGTCGACCGTCATGCGCGCCGCGGCCACCTCGCTCGTCGCGATCGCGATCCTCGTCCTCGGCGCGTGCTCCGGCGCGGCCGCATCCGCCACGCCGGTTTCCGCCGGCGCGGCTTCCGGCCCGGACCCGACGCCGGTGACGACGTCCGCCCCGGCGAGCGACCTCCCGGCTGAGAGCCCGGTCAGGGGCGGCGGATCGACCGACGATCCGGGCACGGGCGTCGGTGCCCCGGCGGATCCCACGCCGATCGATCCCGGCGCCGGACCGCCCGCGCTCCTCGTTCCGAAGCCCGGTCAGCTGAACCCGCATCCGGTCGCGCCGACGGCGCTCCAGGCCTCGGTCGACGGCCGCCACGTCCTCGTGAAGGTCTCGTGGTACGGCGGCATCGAGCCGTGCAGCGTCCTCGACTCCGTCCAAGTCGAGCGGTCCGGGAACACGATCGTCCTGACCGTCATCGAGGGCAGCTCGGACCTGAACGGAGTCTGTGCCGAGATCGCGATGCTCAAGGCGACGATCGTGGACCTCGGCGAGCTGGAGCCGGGCGCCTGGACGATCACCGCCCCGAACGGCGACGTCGCGCCGGTCAGCCTGACGATCAGCTAGGCACGACCGGGGTCAGGCCCGGGCGGTCGGGCGGTCCGAGACCCGTCGAAGGCCCATCAGCCGACCGCGCGGGCGATACTTGCGCCCGGTGAATCTCTTCGACCTCCTCGTCCTCGTCCTCGTCGTGATGGCGATCCTCATCGGGATCGCGTCCGGCGCGCTCCCCCAGATCGGCGGTCTGCTCGGCGCGTTCGCCGGCGGCGCGCTCGCGCTCGTCCTGCTTCCGCTCGTGGAGCCGCACCTCCCTCGCCTCGAACCCCTCCCGAAAGCGATCCTCGTCCTCGGCTCGATGCTGATCGTCGTCGGGATCGGCGAGGCGATCGGCTCGGCGGTCGGCCGGTCGGCCGCCGTCCACGTCCGGAGCAGCCCGTTCGGGACCGTCGACCGGTTCTTCGGCGGCCTCGTCGGCGGGGCCCAGGCCCTCCTCGTCATCTGGCTGATCGGCGGGCTCCTCGCCGCCGGCCCGCTGCGATCGCTTGCGGCCCAGGCCCAGACCTCGCTCGTCGTCCGCAGCCTGAACGCCGTCCTGCCCGCGCCGACGGAGATCGCGGTCGATCTCGGCCGGCTCCTCGACGACACCGGCCTGCCGGACCTCTTCGTCGGCCTCGAGCCGCTGCCGGCCCCGCCGGTCCCGCAGCCCGCCAGCCCGGAGGCGGAGGCGATCGCCCGGGTCGCGAAGGGCAGCACGCTCCGGGTCGCGGCCCAGACGTGCGAGTTCACCTCGTCCGGGAGCGGCTTCGCGATCGCTCCGCAGTACGTCGTGACCAACGCCCACGTCGTGGCCGGGGCCGACACGATCCGCGTCGTGGCGCCGGACCGGACCCTCTACGACGCGGTCCCCGTCTTCGACGACCCGAAGCTCGACGTGGCGCTCCTCTGGGTCCCGAACCTCCGCGCCAATCCCCTTCGCCTTGCCGCGGTCGACCCGACCCGCGGGGCGATCGGCGCGACGATCGGCTATCCCCACGGCGGGCCGCTCGTCGTCTCGCCCGCCGCGGTGTCCGGCGCCTACCCGGCCCAGGGTCGCGACATCTACGGCGAGCAACGGGTGAGCCGCCAGATCCTCGAGCTGCGGGCCCAGGTCGAGCAGGGCGACAGCGGCGGCCCGCTGGTCCTCGGGGACGGGACGGTCGGCGGGGTGGTGTTCGCGGAGGCCCGGACCGACGACGCGGTGGGCTATGCGCTCACGCCGACGGCGGTGGCGCGGGCGGTCGAGCCGTCGATCGGGCGGACGGGCTCGGTCGACACGGGCGCGTGCATCCGATGACGCCGGGTTCGTCGACCGCGCCCAGCGCCGCGCTGGAGGCGCTCGCCGCCGAGGCCTGGGACGGGAAGATGGCGGCCCATCCGGTCTACGCCACCGCGCTCGGGGATCGGCGGTTCGACGACCGCCTGGCGCCGAACGGCCCGGACGCCCAGGCTGCCGAGGACCGCCGGCTCTCGGGCCTCCTGGCCCGGGCCGAGGCATTCGACCCGGCGACCCTCTCCGACGCCGACCAGGTGACGCGCGACGCGCTGGTCGACTTCCTCTCGGCCGACCTCGAGCTCGTCCGGTCGGGGCTCGCTGCCTGGGGCGTCGATCCGCTCGACGGGCCGCAGGTCGACTTCCTGAACATCCCGGCCTTCCAGCCGGTCCGCGACCTTCGCGAGGCCGAGGCGCTCGCGGCACGCTGGCACGAGATGGGGCCCTGGATCGACCGCCTGATCGGCTCCTCGCGGGAGCACCTGGCGGACGGCATCGCCGCCCCGGACGCGAACGTCCGCGGCGTGGTCGCCGAGCTCGACGACCTGCTGGCCCGGCCCGCGGAGGAGTGGCCCCTGTCGGACCCTGCCCGCTCGCTCCCCGACGCCCTCCCGGCGGCTGACCGCGAGCGGATCGCCGCGCAGATCGCCACGGCGGTCGCGGACGAGATCCGGCCGGCGTTCGCCCGGTACCGCGCGTTCCTCGCCGACGAGCTCCAGCCCGTCGCCCGCGGCGACGATCGCCCCGGCCTCGGCGCGCTGCCCGGCGGCCCGGATGCCTACGCCCGGCTCGTCCGCGCCCACACCACGCTCGACCTGGACCCGGACGAGATCCACCGGATCGGGCTCCAGGAGACCGAGCGGATCGACGCCGAGTTCGCCGAGCTCGGCGAGCGCCTCCTGCACACCGGCGACCGCGCGGCGATCGGGCGCCGGCTGCGCTCCGACCCGTTGCTCCAGTTCGCGACGCCCACGGAGGTCTTCGCCGTCGCCGAGGCCTCGCTCGCCCGGGCGAACGCGGCGATCCCGGGCTGGTTCGGGCGCCTGCCAACGGCGCCCTGCATCGTCGTCGAGATGGGCCCGCACGAGGCCGCCCACTCGACCATCGCCTACTACCGCCAGCCCGCCGCCGACGGGACCCGGCCGGGCAGCTACTACATCAACACGACCGCGCCCGAGACCCGGCCTCGCTACGAGGCGGAGGTCCTGGCGTTCCACGAGGCCGTTCCCGGGCACCATCTCCAGATCGCGATCGCCCAGGAGCTCGAGGGCCTGCCGGCGTTCCGCCGCCTCGACGGCGCCACCGCCTTCGTCGAGGGCTGGGGCCTCTACAGCGAGCGCCTGTCCGAGGAGATGGGCCTCCTCACGGGCGACCTCGATCGGTTCGGCGTCCTGTCCTTCGATGCCTGGCGGGCGTGCCGGCTCGTCGTCGACACCGGGCTGCACGCGCTCGGCTGGAGCCGCGATCAGGCGATCGACTTCATGGTCGACCACACCGCGCTCGCCGAGAACAACATCGCGAACGAGGTCGACCGGTACCTGGCGATGCCCGGCCAGGCGCTGGCGTACAAGCTCGGCCAGCGGGAGCTGCTGCGGCTGCGCGACAGGGCCCGGGACGCGCTCGGCCCCCGGTTCGACATCCGCGGCTTCCACGACGCGGTGCTCGGCCAGGGGGCGCCGGGCCTGCGGACGATCGGCCGGACCGTGGAGCGCTGGATCGCCGCCGGCCGGTGACCCCGGCGTCGGCGAGCCCGGCGCAGGGCGCCCTGCGGGCGGTCCTCGGCAACGCCGGCCTGCGTCGGATCGAGGCGGGCGGCCGGGTCGTCTCGACCGTGGGGCCGGGCGACGGGCTCGGCGAGATCGCGTTGCTCCGGTCCGGACCCCGGACGGCCACGGTCACGGCGCTGACCGACGGGTGGGTCTATGTCTTCGACGCGACGGCGTTCCGGGCTGCGGTGGCCGGACCGACGAGCGCGGCCGCGGCCGCGGCGATCATCGACGAACGCCTGGCGAGGTCGGCGGCGGGCTGAGGAGCGCCGGCAGCGGCCGAACCGTCGCGCCGGCGGGGCTAGTGCGGGACGTCCGGCTCCAGATCGCGGAGCATGATCGCCATCGACTCGAGGACGCTCATCCGGATCGACGGGTACTGGTCCATCAGCGTGTGGAACTCCCGGTGGCCCACGACGAGGAAGCGGCTCGGCTCCGTCGTCGTGACCGTCGCCGTGCGGGGCCGCTCGGTGACGAGCGCGATGTCACCGACGAACCCGCCGGGCCCCACCTTCGCGACGTGGCGACCGTCACGTTCCACGGACACCTCGCCCTCGATCACCACGAAGAACTCGCGACCCGGGTCGCCCTGGCGCATCAGCACGTGGCCGGCCTTCAGGTCGACCTCGTCCGCCAGGCGGCCGACCTCCTCGATGTCGCGACGGCCCAGCCCGGCCAGCAGCGGAGTCCGCTTGAGGAGCTCGAGCTTCTCGTCGGTGTGCGTCGCCATCACCCTCTCCAAACCGTGCGAACGTCACGCGCCGTGTCGGTCGGGGCAGCATAGCGGCGCATCCCCGCCCGCGGAAGCCCGATCGGGCAGCTCGCGACCTACACTGGGAGCTCGCACGAACGGTCCGATCCGCCCATCTGCCGCAGCCACCGGAGACCCCGAGGATGCCCGATCCGAGCCACCCGTACGACCGCCCGACCGATCCCGCGAAGCGCCACTCGGCCGCCCTGACGGACGGGCCGGACCGGGCCGGCGCGCGGAGCATGCTCAAGGCCATCGGCTTCACCGACGAGGACCTCGCGAAGCCGATCGTCGGGGTCGGGACGAGCTGGATCGAGACGATGCCCTGCAACTACAACCACCGCCGGCTGGCCGAGGCGGTGAAGGCGGGGATCCGGGCCGCAGGCGGCACGCCGATGGAGTTCAACACGATCTCGGTCAGCGACGGCGTGACGATGGGGACCGAGGGGATGAAGGCGTCGCTCATCAGTCGCGAGGTCGTCGCCGACTCGATCGAGCTGGTCTCGCGCGGCCACCTCTTCGACGGCGTCGTCTGCATCTTCGGCTGCGACAAGACCGGGCCGGGCTCGGCGATGGCGATGGGCCGCCTCGACATCCCGGGCGTCGCGCTGTACTCGGGGACGATCCATCCCGGACTGCGGCGCCTCGCGGACGGGACCACCGCCCGGGACGCGACCGTCGTCACGGTCTACGAGGCGATCGGGGCGTATCGCGCCGGGAAGATCACGCTCGAGGAGCTGTACGCGATCGAGCAGGCCGCGTGCCCCGGTCCCGGCGCCTGCGGCGGTCAGTTCACCGCGAACACGATGAGCATGGTGATGGAGGTCCTGGGGCTGTCGCCGGCGGGCCTGAACGAGATCCCGGCCGAGGATCCGGCGAAGGATGGCGCCGCGCGACGCTGCGGCGAGCTGGTGATGAGCCTCGTCCGGGACGACGTCCGGCCGTCGCGGTTCGTCACCCGTCAGGCGATCGACAACGCGATCGCCGCGGTCGCCGCCACGGGCGGCTCGACGAACGCGGTCCTGCATCTCCTCGCGATCGCCCACGAGTTCGGCGTCCCGCTCGAGATCGACGAGTTCGGCGCGATCGCCGACCGGACGCCGATCGTGGCCGACCTCCAGCCCGGCGGCCGCTACACGGCGACCCATCTCTACGAGGCGGGCGGCCTCGCCCTCGTCATGCGCGAGCTCGTGGCCGGCGCGAAGGTCGACGGATCCACGCCGAACGTCGACGGCCGGACCACCGCCGAGATCGCCGCGGCGGCCAGCGCCACCGAGGGGCAGGACGTCGTGGTCTCCATCGACCGGCCGATCAAGCCGACCGGTGGCCTGACGATCCTCCGCGGCTCGCTCGCACCGGACGGCTGCGTCGTGAAGCTGGCCGGCCACGAGCGCCGGCTCCATCGCGGCCCGGCCCGGGTCTTCGACAGCGAGGCCGACTGCTACGCCGCGGTACGCGAGCAGCGGATCGTCCCCGGCGACGTCGTCGTCATCCGCTACGAGGGCCCGGTCGGCGGGCCCGGGATGCAGGAGATGCTGAGCGTCACGGCCGCGCTGACCGGCGAGGGCCTCGGCGACACCGTCGCCCTGATCACGGACGGCCGGTTCTCGGGCGGGACCCACGGCCTGATGATCGGGCACATCGCGCCGGAGGCGGCCCTCGGCGGCCCGATCGGCCTCGTGGAGGAGGGCGACGAGGTCGTCATCGACGTCGACGCCCGCAGGCTTGACCTGAACGTTCCCGCGACGGTCCTCGAGCGGCGTCGCGGCGGCTGGTCGGCGCCGGCTCCGCGCTACACCGGCGGCGTCCTCGCGAAGTACGCCGCGCTCGTGTCGTCCGCCTCCGAGGGCGCGGTGACGACGGGTCGGAGGATGACGACGGCGCTCGATCGATCCACGCTGGAGCATGGGACGACGGTCTCGACGGTCGACACGCTGATCACCGCCGGATGAGCATCCGGATCGGGTTCAAGACGTCCCCGCAGGACGTCGACTGGGCGACGCTCGACGCCACCTGGCGGCGGGCCGGCGAGCTGCACGACGAGCCCGGCGGCGGGTTCGACAGCGGCTGGCTCAACGATCACCTGACGAACATGGACGCCGCGGTGCCCGGCGCGTCGCTGGAGGCGCTGACCCTGCTCGGGACGCTCGTCCACCACGTGCCCGGGGTGACCGTGGGCCACGCGGTCCTCTCGAACACCTTTCGGGAACCGGTCGTCCTCGCCAAGGCCGGGGTCGTCCTCGACCACGCGACAGACGGCCACTTCGTCCTCGGCCTCGGCGCCGGCTGGTTCGAGGGCGAGCACGAGCCGTTCGGGCTGGACCTGCCGCCGATCGGGCCCCGGATCGACCGGCTGGTCTCGGCGGTCGCGACGCTGAAGGCGCTCTGGTCACCCGAGGCCGCGGCGCCGCCCGGCGTGATCCGGAGCGACCCGTTCTACCCGCTCCACGGCGCGGTCAACGCCCCGCCTCCGCGAACGCCTGGCGGCCCGCCGATCTACCTGGGCGGCCAGAAGCCGCGCGGCCTCCGCCTCGCGGCGCGGTCGGCGGCCGGCTGGCTCCAGCCCGGCAACGAGGCGGGCGATGCCGCCTATCTCCGGGAGAAGCGGGATGCGCTGCTGGCGGCGCTCGACGCCGAGGGTCGCGACCCTGCGACCATGGACATCGTGGGCCAGGTCAACACCGGCCCGACCGCCGAGACGCGGCGCGAGGCGGTCGCCGCGGCGAGGACCCTGGTCGACGTCGGCGCGACCCACGTGATTTTCGGGATGCCGGCAGCCCTCGGGCCGCGAGGCCTGGACGACCTCGCCCGGGAATGCCTCGCCGCGCTGCGCGACGCCTTCGGATGACCGTCGACGCCGTCCGGATCCGGCGTGTGGACGGGAGCGACACGGACCTCGGCACGGTCGTCGCGGTCACGAACGCGACGCGACCGGAGTGGTCGACCACGGTCGAGGAGCTGCGCTGGTCCGACGCGACGTACCCGGGCACGGTCCGGTTCGTCGCGGAGGACGGCGACGCGCAGGGCGGCGACCGGGCGGTGGGGGTCGCGACCGTCGGCCGGATCTGGGTCCATGCCCCGGGCTACGACGCGCTGTGGGGCACCGTCGACGTCGTCGAACCGGCGCGCCGGCGCGGCATCGGAAGCCGGCTCCTGGGGGCGATCGCCGGCGTCGCGGCCGAGACCGGCAAGAGCCACCTCCACGTCCCGGCCCGCGAGGACCGGCTCGACGCCGTCGGCTTCCTGGGCAAGCGCGGCTTCACCGTGTTCAGCCGCTCGCGATCGGTCGAGCTCCGGCTCGACGGCCTCCCCCGCCCGGCGGTTCGCCCACCGGACGGCATCCGGGTCACGACCCTGGCCGCGGAGCCGGGCCTCGTCGGCGGCGTCCACGCGGTGGCGCTCGACGCGTTCCGCGACATCCCCGGCGGCGACGAGCCGATGGCCGTCGGCGACCTTGCCGAGTTCCGGGCCCGCGACGTCGACCGGCCGGGCATGCCGGCGGATGCCTTCGTCATCGCCGTCGACGAGGCGAGTGGCGAGGTCGTGGGCTATGCGAGCCTGCTCTTCCTCGGTCCGACTCCCGGCGTCGGTTTCCACGACATGACCGCCGTCCGCCGGGAGTGGCGCGGGCGCGGCGTCGCGACCACGCTGAAGCTCGCGACGATCGCCTGGGCGGTCGACCACGGCATCGACGCGCTCGCGACCGAGAACGACGAGGCCAACGCCGCGATGCGGGCGGTGAACCGCCGCCTCGGCTACGCCCCGCGGCCGGACGAGCTGACGATGCGGGGATCGGTCGGCGCGGCGATGATGTCGGGGTGAGCCCCACGCCCGTCGAGCCGTCGCCGCCCGCCGTCCCGCCGGATCCGACGGCGTACGACGCGGAGCGGAACGCCGCCGCCCGAGCCCGCGGCCTCTCGACGCCCTACATCCCGGGCGGCCGCGACCCGGACCAGGAGGCGGCCGAGCGCGAGGACCGTCGCTACCTCCGGCTCCTCCTCGCGATGGTCGTCGTCATCGTCCTCGCCGGGTTCGTCCTCGGGCTGATCGCGGCGTTGCTCGGCCTCGACGCCCTCGTGGGAAACCCCGGCTGACGATGCCTGCCACCGGGGCGCTGCCGTCGGGTTCGATCGTGCCTGCCGTCCTCGAACGAGCGCAGGACGACCTGGTCGACACCCTCGTCTCGCTCATCAGGATCCCGTCGGTCAACCCGCCGCCGCCGGATGCGCCGGATGGCGAGCGCCGGGCCGCCGACTGGATCGCGGACGCCCTGACCGATGCCGGCCTCCGGCCGGAGATCCTCGAGCTCGTGCCCGGTCGCGGCTCGGTCGTCGCCCGCCTCCGCGGCGACGGCACCGGCGGCGAGCCGCTCCTCCTGCTGAGCCACCTCGATGTCGTGCCCGCTCCGCCGGACGGCTGGAGCCACGATCCGTTCGCCGGGCACATCGCCGACGGATTCGTCTGGGGCCGCGGCGCCGTCGACATGAAGAACCTCGTCGCGATGGAGCTGACGGTCGTCCGGATGCTCGCCGCGGAGGCGCGTGCCGCCGGCCGGGACCCCGCCGACGATCCCGTCCCGGGCCTCACCCGCGATGTGATCCTCGCGAGCACCGCGGACGAGGAGGCCGGGGGCCTGAGCGGGATCGGCTGGATCGTCGCCGAGCGGCCGGAGCTGCTCGAGGCGGCGGCCGCGATCAACGAATCCGGCGCGGTCGCCACGACCTATGCCGGCCGGCGCTTCTATCCGATCGGGGTGGCCGAGAAGGGGTACGCGGTCTACCGGATCACCGTCCACGGGACCTGGGGTCACGGCTCGATGCCGCGCGAAGACAACGCCGCGATCCGCGCCGCCGCCGTCGTCAGCCGGCTGGCCGTCCAGGGCCCGCCCCGATCCACCGAGGTGATGCAGACCTTCCTCCGCGGCGTCGCCGACCACCTCGAGGCGGAGGGGGCGCGGACCTTGCGGGCGCTCGCGAGCGACGACCCGCGACTCGCCGAGGCCGCGCTGGACACGATCTGCGAGCCGATGCAGGCACGCGTGCTCCGCGCCCTCCTCAGGGACACGGTGAGCCCGACGATCATCCACGCGGGGGTGAAGTACAACGTGATCCCGGGCGAGGCCACCGTCGAGATCGATTGCCGCGTCCTGCCCGGCACGACCGAGGAGGACATGCGGGAGACCGTCGTCGGGCGGCTGGGCGATCTGGCCGGGCACGTCGACGTCGACCTCGTGATCCACGCCCCGTCCGTGGCCGCCCCCGTCGACGACGCGTTCTACCGGCTCCTCGAGCGGACCGTCCGCGACCACGATCCCGAAGGCATCCCGTTGCCCTTCATGGTCCCGTTCGCGACGGACGCGAAGCACACCGCGGCCCTCGGGATCCCGACCTACGGCTTCTCGCCGCTCCGCCTCGACCCGGACGAGCGCTATCTGGAGCGCTTCCATGGCGTCGATGAGCGCGTCTCGCTCGACGCGCTCCGCTTCGGTCTGCCGGTCCTCTACGACGTGGTGCGCCGCTTCTGCGGCTGAGGCATCGAG
>DATBGP010000323.1:0-8424 GCA_036557925.1 Candidatus Limnocylindrales bacterium
ATCCAGACGTGACCCTTGACCCGGTGGAAGATGGCGGCCCCGGTCTCGACCTCCAGGCCGGCGTAGAGCTGCCGCGAGTGGTCGTAGAAGCGGATCGCCTCGGGGATTGCGTAGTTCGAGCGGATGATCGTCGTGTTCCGGCCGGTGTTGCCGGACGCGATGTAGTCGGCCTCGACGACCGCGACGTCCGTGATCCCGTGGCGGGTCGCGAGGTAGTAGGCCGTGGCGAGACCGTGGCCGCCGCCGCCGACGATCACGACGTCGTACGTGGTCTTCGGCTCGTGCCAGACGACCGGCTGGAGCGAGGCGACGGCCTCCGCCGCGGCGGTCACCATCCCAGGCGCGCCCGCAGCTCGTCCGCGAATGCCGTCTGCACGACGAGGATCGACGGGTCGCCGATGACGAGCTTCGCGGGGACGCCGGCGACCTTTCCCTGGGCGAGGGTCCCCGCGGGTGCTCCGGCCGGAACGATCCACTCCGTGTGCGCGGCCAGCGCGGCGACCTCGTCGCGGGACAGCAGGGCGACGGAGAACCCCGCCTCCGGCTCGACGATCGCGTCCGCGTCCGCCGCGACCTCGACGCCCGTGGAGCCGATCCCGAGCGCCTCGTCTGGCGCGATCCGGAGAACGTCGACCGCATCACCCTGCCAGCCGGCCCCATCCACGGCCGCCGGCGAGGCGACGACCCGCCAGGCCTCGACCGGCTCAAGCGCGGGCACGGGCGCCCTCCGGGTCGTAGAAGGGCGTCGGGGTCACCGCGGCGCGGCGGCCGTCGATCTCGACCTCCGGCTCGAACCGGCCGAGCCGCTGCCAGCCGAGCATCAGCGCCCGTCCGAAGAGCGGCGACGTCCACGAGCCGGTGACGTTGCCGATCACCTCGCCGTCGTCGATCGAGCGGATCGGGGTGCCTTCTGCCGGGGCCTCGCCAGCCATCGCGAAGCCGACCCAGCGGCGCTCGTCGGGGATGGCCGCCGTCCGTTCGAGCGCCGCCCGCCCGATGAAGAACGGCTTCTCCATCCGCGCCGCCCAGTCCATGCCGAGCCGGCGCGGCGTCGTGTCGAGCTCCGTGTCCATCCCGACGATCACGTGGCCCTTCTCGAGCCGCAGGCCGAACAGCGCCTGCAGCCCGTGGGGGCGGACGCCCAGGTCGCGGCCGGCCTCCATCAGGGCGCGCCAGAGAGCAACCGAGCCGTCGAGCGGGTGGTGGAGCTCGAAGGCCGCCTCGCCGGTGAACGAGAGCCGCATCACGTGGCACGGGACGCCCGCGATGTCCGCGCGGACGTGGGACAGGAAGCGCGGCGTCTCGGCGAGGCCCAGGCGCCGCAGCAGCTCCCCGGCGAGCGGCCCCGTGACGTTGATCGCGGCGAGCGACATCGTCCGGTCCATCACGTGGACGCGGAGGCCCCACGTGTCGATCCAGTCGCGCAGCCACATCTCGGCGTTGGCCGCGCCGCCGGACGTGAAGGTCAGCGTGAACCGCGTCTCCGCGTCGCGGAGGATCATCCCGTCGTCCATCACGTGGCCGCGCTCGTTGAGCAGCAGGGCGTAGCGCGACCGGCCGGGCCGGATGTCGGCGACATGGCAGGGATAGATCCGCTCGAGCGCCTCGGCGACGTCGGGCCCGCTGACGACGACCTTCCCGAGCGTCGACACGTCGCCGATCGAGACGGCCTCGCGGACGGCCCAGTACTCGCCGAGGACGTCGCCGTAGTGCCAGGGCCGCCACCAGCCACCGAACCGGTCCATCCGGGCACCGGCCGCGACGTGCTCGTCGTGGAGGGGGGTCCGCCGGAAGGCGTCGATCGAGACGTCGGCGGCGGCCTCGGCCAGCGTGATCTGCCGCGCCGCCGGGCGGGCGGTGAATGGCGCCGGCACCACGCCGGTGCGCGCGGCGACAAAGGCCCGAACGTGCGGCAGACAGGCGCCACCCTGGCAGGACCCGAGGCCCGCCCACGACGCCCGCTTCAGCAGCTCCAGGTCGCGGTAGCCCCGGTCGAACGCGGTCTCCAGGTCCGCGACCGTCGTGCCCATGCACGGGCAGACGACGGCGCCCGGATCCGCCGGCGCCGGTGGCAGCGGGTGGTCGTCCGCCGCCGCGCCCCTGACGGAGACGGCGGCGTCATCGGCCATCCGGGCGAGGAGGTCGCGCGGCGACCTGCCCAGGTCGACGACGGCGGTGTCGCACTCGGCCCGCTCGTCCGACCCGTCGGCCGCGTGGGTCTCGACCGCCGTGACGCGACCCTCCGACCCCACGAACCGGACGAGCTCCCGGCCGACGCGGGCGACGCGCCCGAGATCCACGCCGGCGGCTTCGAGCTTCGCGGCCGCGCCGGCGGTCACGATCCCGGCAAGATCCGACCCCTCGCACACCGGATGCAGCTCGGCTGCCCCGGTCGCCACGACGATCGCCTCCGCTCGCAGGTGGAGCATCCCGCCGGGCTCGCGGGCCACGATCGACCGGCCCGGGTAGATCCCGACGACCTCCGATCCGGCCTCCGGATCCAGGCCGACGACCCCGCCATGCCGTGGCGCCGAGCCGTCGGTCCCGATGACCGCGATCGCCGCCTCGGCCCGTCGCACCGGCACTCCGGCGCCGACGGGCACCCGGGAGAGATCGCCAAGGTCCGCCACCGGCAGCGGCGGCTTGCCCTCGCGTGGATGGCGCCGGACCACCGTCCCGGGCCGGGCCGCGACCTGGCAGGCCCGGACGTACGCGACGCCATCGACCTCGGCGAGGCAGTTGCCGCAGTCGCCGGCCAGGCAGAGACAGCCGCCGTGCCCGGGGACCTCGCCGGCCCGCACGATCGCGATCGCGAGCGAGTCGCCGGGCTCGAACGGGAGGGGTCGACCGTCGACGACGATCCGGCCGGACGACGCCGCCGGATCGGTCACTGACGCATCCGCAGACCCTGCGGGTCGTGGAGCGGCTCGGGCTGGAGCCGCGCCGGCCGGCGCCGGCCGACGATCTCGATCTCGTAGCCGCTGCCGCCGGGCCCGTCCGGTGAGGCCAGCTCCGACGGCACGTAGCCGAGGGCGATCGACGCGCCGACCGAGTGGCCGTACCCGCCGCTCGTCACCCAGCCGACGACCGCGCCGTCGTGCCAGATCGGCTCGTCGCCGATGACGTCGGCGGGGTTCTCGGGGTCCGGCTCGACGACCATCGTCACGAGGCGCCGCTTCGGGCCGTCACCGTCGACTTCCGCCTCGTACGCGGCCCGGCCGACGAAGGGGTGATCGAGCCGGACGTAGCGCTGGAGGCCCGCCTCCGGGATCGAATAGATCGGGCGGTACTCGCGGAACCACGTGCCGTAGCTCTTCTCGAGGCGCAGGCTCATCAGCGCCCGCATCCCGAACAGCCGCAGGCCCTGCGGCTCGCCGGCCGCGACGATCCGGTCGAAGAGCGTCCGCTGGTGCTCCGGCGCCAGCCAGACCTCGTAGCCCAGCTCGCCCGAGTAGTTGATCCGGCCGAGGAGCGCCGGCGTCATCCCGAGGTCGACGCGGCGGAAGGTCATGAACGGGAACGCCGCGGTCGAGAGGTCGAGGTCCGGCGCCACCGCCGCCATCACGTCCCGCGACGCGGGGCCGGTCACGGACAGGCCCACCAGCCCGAGGCCCAGGACCTCGAACCGGATCGAGCCGTCGCGCGGCAGGTGATGCCGGAACCAGCGCGAGTGGTGGATCTCGGCCGGCAGCGAGCCGAACAGGAAGTAGTCCTCGGCCTCGTCCGGTCGGGCCACCGTGAACTCGCCGACGATCCGGCCGGCGTCGTTGAGCATCCCGGTCAGGGTGATCCGTCCCGGCGCCGGCATCCGCTGCGTGAGCAGCGAGGACAGCCACGCGCCGGCGCCCTCGCCCGTCACGCGGTTCTTGGCGTAGTTCGAGATCTCGGTCATCCCGACCCGCTCGCGGACGGCGCGGACCTCCTCGGCCACGCATTCCCACGCGTTCGAGCGGTGGAAGGTCACGTCCTCCTTCGGCTCGAGGCCCGCCTTCTGGAACCACAGCGCGTGCTCCAGGCCCATCGTGGCGCCCCAGACGGCGTTCGCTGCCGTCAGCCGGTCGAAGATCGGGGTCGTCAGGAGCGGCCGGCCGGCGGGCAGCTCCTCGTTCGGGAAGGTGATCCGGAAGCGCCGCCGGTAGTTCTCCTGGACCTTCGCGTTCGTGTACGCGAGCGTCGCGTAGTCGCCATAGCGCGCGACGTCCATCGCCCAGATATCCATCCCGGAGTCGCCCGCGTCGCCCGAGGTCATCCAGGAGGCCAGGGCGAGGCCCACGCCGCCGCCCTGCGACAGGCCGGCCATCACCCCGCACGCGACCCAGTAGCCGCGCAGCCCGCGGACCGGCCCGACGAGAGGATTGCCGTCGGGCGCGAACGTGAACGGCCCGTTGACGACGCGACGGATGCCGATCGTCGCCATCGAGGGGTAGTGCTTGAAGGCGACCGACAGCTCCGGCGCGATCCGCTCCAGGTCCGGCTTGAGGAGCTGCGATCCGAAGTCCCAGGGCGTCTCCCGCGGCGACCACGGCCGGCAGTCCTGCTCGTACGTCCCCAGGAGCATCGCCCCGCCCTCCTGGCGGATGTAGATCTCGCCGGCGAAGTCGAGCGCCATCGGCATCTCGCCGCCGGTCTTCGCGACGTTGGCCGCGACCTCCGGCATGTCCTCGGTGAGGAGGTAGTGGTGCTCCATCGCGAGGACCGGCAGCTCGATCCCGACGAACCGGCCGACCTCGCGGGCCCACAGCCCGCCGGCGTTGACCACGTGCTCGGCGTGGATCGGGTCGCCGTTCTCGACGTGGACGTCCCACGTCCCGTCCGGCCGCTGGGAGAGGCCGGTCACGGGCGTGTGCTGGCGGACCTCGGCCCCCCGCAGCTGGGCGCACTTCACGTAGGCCCGGGTGACGCCCGTGGGGTCGACGTGGCCCTCGACATGGTCGTAGAGCGCGCCGATGAAGTACTGGGGATCGAGCAGCGGGAAGAGATCGGCCGCCTCCTGCGCGCTGATCATCTCGAGCTGCATCCCGAGATAGCGACCGCGGGCGACGGCCATCCGGAGGAAGTCCATCCGCGTCTCGTCGCTCGCGAGCATCAGGCCGCCCGGCAGGTGGATCGAGCAGTCCTGCCCGGACTCGCGCTGGATCTCCTCGTAGAGCTGGATCGTGTACTGCTGGAGCCGGGCGACGTTCGGGTCGCCGTTGAGCGTGTGCATCCCGCCCGCGGCGTGCCACGTGGAGCCGGCCGTCAGCTCGCGCCGCTCGAGGAGGATCGCGTCCGTCCAGCCGGCCTTCGCCAGGTGATAGAGGACGCTGGCGCCGACGACGCCTCCACCGATGACGACGACCTGGGCAGACGACTTCACGCGAACCCTCCGAGTCCGTTGGCGCACCGGCGGATCGGCAGCGACCGATCCGTTCGAGAAGCCTACGCGACCACCGCTCCCGACCCCGTCAGGCGCCGATCAGTGAGACGCTCGCCGAGCGACCGGCCTCGGCGAGGCGGCCATCGACGGTCGCCAGTCCGAGGCCGCGCAACGTTGCGAGATCGAGGTAGAGCGCGTCGTGCACGGACAGCTCGTGGATCCGTGCGAGCGAGACCGCGCCGAATGCGGTCGAGAGCTCGACCGGAACGATCTCGACCGGCAGGCGGTCCAGGCGCGGACGGAGCTGGTCGATCTCTCCGGGTTGGAGGCGTCCGCGCCGGACTGCCGAATGGAGGGCGTTTGCGACCTCGACGGGCCAGTGGGCGGGCGAGACACCGCCTTCGGCGAACAGCCGCTCGACGGCGGCATCCGCGACATCGCTCGTCTCATCCTCGAGGCACCACGCCACGATCACGGAGGCGTCGACCACGAACATCAGGGGCGACCTTCGTCGATCAGGTCCCGAATCGAGACCCCATTCAGCGGATGCGCCTTGCGGAATGCGCGCATCTGGGTCAGCACCACCTCGACGTCCACGTCTCGCGTGGCTCCGGGCGGAACGAGGATCGCAACCGGGCGCCCATGCTTCGTGATCGTGATGCGCTCGCCCTTCTCGACCTCATCGAGGAGTCGCGGCAAATGGGTCTTCGCTTCATAGGAGCCGACGGACTTCACGCCAACAGACTAGTCGTAGACTAGTCTGTGGTCAACTCGGCTCTACCCGGTTCCAGGCCTAGAAGTCTGTCGGGACCCCGCCCTCCTCGACGCGGCGGGCGACGAACGCGTCGAGCTCCTCGCGCCGGGCCGGGTCCATCGGCGGCGCCTCGTATGCCGCCAGCATCGCCTTCCAGATGCGGTTCGCCTTCTCGGGCGCCTGCGGCGAGCCCGCCTCCTCCCACGTCTCGTAGTTCCGCCAGTCGGAGAGCATCGGCCGGTGGAACGCGGTGCGATAGCGGGACTGCGTGTGCTGGGCGCCGAAGAAGTGACCGCCGGGTCCCACCTCCTGCATCGCCTCGAACGCCAGCGAGTCCTCGTCGACGCCGACCGGATCGAAGAAGGCCTCGACCATGCCCAGCAGCTCGGCGTCGAGGATCACCTTCTCGAAGCTCGCCTGGAGACCGCCCTCCATCCAGCCCGAGCCGTGCATCAGCATGTTGACGCCGCCCATGATCGCGCCCCACAGCGAGAACACGGACTCGTAGGCCGCCTGGGCGTCCACGGAGTTCGCGGCGGACACGTTGGACGAGCGATACGGGACGTTGTACCGCCTCGCCAGCTGGCCGCCGATCATCGCGGTCCGCATGTACTCCGGCGTCCCGAAGGCGGGGGCGCCCGACTGCATGTCCACGTTCGAGGTGAAGCCGCCGTAGATCACCGGCGCGCCCGGCCGGACGACCTGCGTCAGGGTGATCCCGGCGAGGGCCTCCGCGTTCTGCTCGACGAGAGCGCCCGCGAGGGTCACCGGCGCCATCGCGCCCGCCAGCGTGAACGGCGTCATGCAGATGACCTGGTTGCGCGCGGAGTACTCGAGGATCCCGTGGAGCATCGGCGTGTCGAGTCGCAGCGGCGACGAGGAGTTGATGACCGTGAAGATCGAGGGTTCCCGGTCGAGCGTCTCGTCGTCCACGCCCCGGACGATCCGCGCCATCTCCAGCGCGTCCAGGTTCCGCTGGCGTCCCAGGCTGTACGCATGGAACGGCTTGTCTGCCAGCGTGACGACGTCGTAGATCGCATAGAGGTGTCGGATCGACGCGTGGATGTCGATGGGCTCGACCGCGTAGCCGGCGAAGAAGTGGACCGAGTTCAGCATCTGGAACAGCCGCACCAGGTTCTGGTAGTCGGCGCGGTTGCCGACGCGCCGGCCGCGATCGAGGTCGGCGACGTTCGGGGCGCTGCCGACCGTCCCGAACGACGTCCAGTCGCCGCCCATCACCAGGTCGTGAGCCGGGTTCGGCGCATGGAGCGTGAACGTGGACGGTGCCGTGCGGATCCGCTCCTCGACCATCGCCGGGTCGAGCCGGACCCGTTGGCTGTCCGGCCGGACGTCGGCGCCGGCGTCCTTCAGGAGGTTCCGGGCGCCTTCGTCGAGGAAGTCCATCCCGATCTCGGCGAGGACCCGCAGGGAAGCGTGGTGGATCGCCTCGATCTCGTCGGCCGAGAGGACCTCCACGGGGCGATACGGATTGCGGGGCTGGACCCACGGCCGTTGCGGCGGCAGGCTGCTCCGTTCGTGGCCCTGGCGGCCACCCCGGCGTCGCCGCGGCTGGTCGTCCGATTCGGTGGTGTCGAGATCGGTCACTCGGGCCTCACGCTGGTCGGGTGCGATGGTCGATCGAACTCCCCGGTCGACGGCCGAGAACCGAGGCCACCAGCGGGGCCGAGAGCCCGTCGACCGGCCTCAGCCTACTCGCCACCTAGTCGTCCTCGCGACCGAGGCCCCGAATGTAGTTGATCAGCCCGACGATCAGCAGGATGAGCAGGATCAGGAGCCCGAGCTGTACCCACGTGTACGGCATCTCGCGCGGGAGCGCGCCGCGGACCTCCGTCGGGAACGCCAGCACGACGTAGAGAACGGCGCCGACGATCAGGACCGAGACCCCAAGGGAGATCAGGCGTCGGCGGGCGGATCGAACCCGCCGCCGGAACCCGAACAGCGAGCTGGTCGCCTCGGAGATCACGGGCTGCTGCGACTCGAGGAACTCCATGAACTCGATCGCGCGCTGGACCCGGCCGGTCGCCAGGTACAGGCGGTCGAAGCTCCGTCGCGGGTCCAGGAGCTGCAGGACCTGCTGCCGGCCGAGGCGGCGAATGAACGAGCGAACGGTCGACTGGAGGTCGTAGTCGAGCGCGAGCTCGAACCGGAGCGTCCCGAGGGTCACGAGCATCTTCAGGTAGGCCACGATGCTTGATGACATCGCGAGCTCGTGCTCCCGGGTCGTCTCGAGGATGTCGACGGCGAGCTTCGAGTACGGGTTCTCGCTCGCGCGACGGGGCGGGCCGGGTGCGAC
>DATBGP010000324.1:0-4110 GCA_036557925.1 Candidatus Limnocylindrales bacterium
CGGCTGGGCGAACAAGCCCACCGACGGGACGCCGTTCTTCACGTACGACATCAACAACTACACGCTGCTGACGGACGCGAAGGCCGCGCCGTCGCCGACGCCGGCGGCATCCGCGCCGGAGGCTCCGGCGGCATCCGGCCCGGGAGCCTCCGCGGCCGCCACGACCGCGCCGGACTCCGGCTCGAACGCGAGCAGCGGCAGCTCGAGCATCGCGCCGCTGCTGATCGTGGCCGTGGCGGCGGTGGTGATCGTCGTCGGCGGCCTGCTCTGGTCCCGGCGGCGAGGAGCCGCCGCGGGCGAGGACGAGTAGCCTCCGCCCATGACGCGTCCACGGGGAGGGTCGCCGCCCGCGGCCCTCTCCGGCGGTCGTTGACCCCGGACCGATGAGCGCCCGCTACATCCTTCGGAAGCTCGTCCAGGCGATCGTCACGATCGCCGCGATCGTCGTGCTCAACTTCGTCCTCTTCCGGATGATGCCGGGCTCCCCCGAGCGGGCGACGAAGAACCCCCACCTGACCCCGGAGTTCGTCGCCGCCGAGCGGGCCAAGTGGGGCCTCGACAAGCCGCTGTTCCCGGACCAGCTCATCGCCTTCGTCGAGTCCACGGCCACGGGCGACCTGGGCTACTCGATCAAGTACCGCGGCCAGCCGGTCACCGAGGTCGTGATGGACGCGGCCGGACCGACGATCCTCCTGATCGGGCTGGGGGAGGCGCTGGCGATCGTCATCGGGCTCTGGCTCGGCGCCCGGTCCGGCTGGCGCCGGGGCGGAGTGATCGACCGGATCGGCAACGCCCTGAGCCTGGTCTTCTACTCGATGCCGTACTTCGTGATCGGCATGCCCCTGATCATCATCTTCGCCGCGGAGCTCGGCTGGTTCCCGACCTCGGGGATGACCACGCCCGGCGACAAGACGCCCGTCGAGGCGATCCTCGACCTCGCGCGCCACCTGGTCCTGCCGCTCACCGCGGTCACCCTCGGCCTCGTCGGCGCCTACTCGATCCTCATGCGGTCGTCGATCATCGAGACCCGCTCGGAGGACTACATCACGACGGCCCGGGCAAAGGGCCTGCCCGACGCGCGGGTGCTCCGGCAGCACGCGTTCCCGAACGCGCTGCTGCCGATGGTGACGCTCATCGCCATCAACCTCGGGTACGTCGTCGCCGGCGCGATCACCGCGGAGATCGTCTTCAACTGGCCGGGCCTCGGCCTGCTCACGGTCCAGGCCCTGGACGCCCGCGACTACCCGCTGCTCCAGGGGATCTTCCTGCTCATCGCGGTCTCGGTCGTGTTCGCGAACTTCGCCGCCGACATCGTCTACGGCTACCTCGACCCGCGGGTCCGGGTGTGAGCGTCCAGGGCCTCGCCGGGACGGAGCTCGGCGCCGGACGCTGGACCGGCACCGGCCGCCGGGCGCGCGACTTCACCGCGCGCCTCCTGGGCCGGGCGGACGGTCTCGTCGGGCTCGTGATCCTCTCGTTCTTCGCGCTGCTCGCGCTGTTCCCATCGTTCTTCGTCGGCCCGCTCCAGGGCGTCCTCGACGCGACCGGCAAGCCGCTCCAGCCGCCCAGCCTGGCCTATCCGTTCGGTACCGACGAGCTGGGCCGGGACCTCCTGAACCTCACCGTCCACGGCGCCCGGATCTCGATGGTCATCGGCCTGATGGCGACGATCATCACGATCGTCATCGGCTCGCTCGTCGGGATCGTCGCCGGGTTCGTCGGGGGGCGGACGGACAACGTCCTGATGCGGCTCTCGGACTTCTTCCTCGTCCTCCCGACGATCGTCCTCGCCCTGATCCTCGCCCCGATCATCCTGGACGTGATCGGGCCGCAGGCGGAGTTCCTCGGGATCCGGGCCACCCTGATGGTGATCGTCATCGTCATCGGCCTCACGAGCTGGGCGACGACGGCCCGCGTCATCCGCAGCCAGGTCCTGTCGCTGAAGTCGCGGATGTTCGTGGACCGGGCCCGGGTCATCGGCTCGGGACCCGGCCGGATCATGCGGCGCCACATCCTGCCGAACGTCGTGAACCTGATCGTGGCCCAGGCGGTGCTGACGTTCGCGACCGCGGTGTTCACCGAGACGACGCTGGCGTTCATCGGCCTTGGCGATCCCGCTGCGCCATCCTGGGGCCAGATCCTGAACAACGCCCAGTCGGCCGGCGCGCCGGGGCTCGGGGCGTGGTGGTACATCGTCCCGCCGGCCGCGGCGGTGGTCCTGGTCGTCATGTCGTTCACCCTGCTGGGCAACGCGCTCGACGACGTCCTGAACCCGAAGGCGCTGGGTCGCCGGTGACCGAGGCCACCGTCCCGCCCGCGCCCGCGCCGGCCGACCCGACGGCGTCGGCGACGCAGCCCGACCCGGCCGTCGTCCGCGGCCGCCGCCAGTGGCCGCTCCCGAAGCTCGCCGTGCCGGGCGCGCCGCTCCTCGTCGTGGAGGACCTGGCCGTCCGGTTCTCGATGCCGAAGGGCAGCGTCAAGGCCGTCGACGGGGTCAGCTTCCGGCTCGACGACGGCGAGGCGCTCGGGATCGCCGGCGAGTCGGGCTGCGGGAAGACGACCACCGCGCTGTCGCTCGTCCGGCTGCTGCCGTCCAACGGCCGGATCCGCTCGGGCAAGGTCGAGCTGTTCGGGATCGATCTCGTGCCGAAGACCGAGCAGCAGCTCGCCCGCTATCGCTGGCGGGAGATCTCGATCGTGTTCCAGGGCGCGATGAACGCGCTGAACCCGGTGCGCCGGGTCGGCGACCAGATCGCCGAGCCGATCGAGGTCCGACTCGGCCAGCCGCGCGAGTCCGCCCGGAAGCGGGCGGCGGAGCTGCTGGACCTGGTCGGGATCCCGAAGAAGCGGGCGACCGCGTACGCCCACGAGCTCTCCGGCGGGATGCGCCAGCGGGCGATGATCGCGATGGCCCTCGCGTGCGATCCCGCAATCGTGATCGGCGACGAGCCGACGACTGCGCTCGACGTGATGGTCCAGGCCCAGATCCTGCAGCTGCTCGAGCAGCTGCGGCGCGACCTCGGGCTGTCGCTGATCCTGATCACCCACGATCTGTCGGTCATCGCCGAGACCTGCGACAAGGTGATGGTCATGTACGCGGGCAAGGTCGCCGAGGAGGGTCCGGTCCGGCGGGTGTTCACCGCGCCTCGCCACCCGTACACGCAGGCGCTGCTCGCGGCGTTCCCGAACATCCACGCGGACCGCCGGACGCTCGAGGTGATCCCGGGCATGCCGCCCGACCTGCGCAACCCGCCGCCCGGCTGCCGGTTCGCGCCCCGCTGCGCCTTCGCGATGCCCGTCTGCACGGAGGTCGTGCCGCCCGAGGTGCGGTTCGCCGACGGCGTCCGCGTCGCCTGCCACCTCTACCCGACGCCCGACGCGCCGATGGCGGGCCAGGCGGCGCCGGAGCACGCGACGCGCTCGATCAGCGTGATCGGGGCCGACGTGGCGGAGGGGGTCGCGACGGTCGTCGAGGCGGACCCCGAGGCCGAGGTCGCCGGCCCGGACGCCGCGACCGACCCACCGACCTCCCGGCCCGAACCCGGCGCCGGCGAATGAGCGATCCGCAGCCGGCCGGGGCCCGCCCGGCACCGCCGCCGCCGGCCGGGACGCTCCCGGCGCCGCCGAACCCGGACCGCTCCACGCTGGCGAGCGCACCGGAGCTGCTGCGGCTCGAGGGCCTGGAGGTGCATTTCCCGATCCGCGGCGGCCTCTTCGACTCGCTGACACGCCAGCCCGTGGCGGCCGTCCGGGCCGTCGACGGGATCGACCTGACGATCCGCAAGGGCGAGATCCTCGGGCTCGTCGGCGAGTCCGGGTCCGGCAAGACGACCACCGGCCGCGTCGTCGTGAAGCTCACCCGCCAGACGGCCGGCCGGATCGTGTTCGACGGCGCGGACGTCTCGGGCCTCTGGGGCACGAAGGGGCTCCGGGAGTACCGACGTCGCGTCCAGCTGATCTTCCAGGACCCCTACGAGACGCTGAACCCGAAGCACACGATCGGCGAGTTCGTCGCCGAGCCGCTGGTCGTGAACGGAATCGCGAAGTCCCGGGCCGAGCGCGATGCTCGGGTGGCGTCGGCCCTGGAGGCGGCCGGCCTTCGGCCGGCCG
>DATBGP010000325.1:0-13395 GCA_036557925.1 Candidatus Limnocylindrales bacterium
CATGCAGCGGATCCTCATCCTCGGCGGCGGCGTCGGCGGGACGCTCACCGCGAACCTCCTCGTGAAGAAGCTGCGGAAGCGGCTCCGGTCCGGCGACGTCACGGTGACGGTCGTCGATCAGACGGGCAGCCACGTCTATCAGCCGGGGTTCATGTACATCGCGATGGGCGGCGAACGCGCGGCCCGGCTCCAGCGGCCCGAGCGAAACCTGCTCGACCCCCGTGTCGCCCTGGTCGTCGGCGAGATCTTGAAGGTCGACGAGCGCGCTCGGATCGTCCACCTTTCGAACGGCGAGCGGCTCGCCTACGACTTCCTGGTCCTGGCGACGGGCTCGCGCATCGTGCCCGAGGCGATCGAGCACTTCGACGCGGAGGCGCACCACTTCTACACGGCCGAGGCCGCGACCGAGCTCCGGACCGCGCTGGATGCCTTCAGCGGCGGCCGAATCGTCATCGGCATCGCCGGCATGCCCTACAAATGCCCGCCGGCGCCCCTCGAGGTCGCCTTCCTCATCGAGGCAGAGCTGCGCGAGCGCGGGCTCCGTCAGCGGAGCGAGATCCATTTCTGCTCCCCGATCGGCCGCGCATTCACGATCGAGAGCGTGTCCGACATGGCGACGCCGATCCTCGAGCAGAAGGGCATCGAGCTTCACACCTTCTTCAACGTGGAGGCGATCGATCCCGATCGCAAGGTCGTCCAGAGCCTCGAGGGCGAGGAGCTGCCGTACGAGCTCCTGATCCTCGTTCCGCCCCACAGGGGCCAGCAGTTCCTCGTGTACTCGGGGCTGGCTCCGGCGACCGGCGGCTGGCTTCCGACGGACCGGGCGACGCTGCAGGTCGGCGGCCGGCCGAACGTCTACGCGCTCGGCGATGCCACCGATCTCCCGCTTTCGAAGGCCGGCTCGACCGCACATTTCGAGGCGCCCGTCGTCACGGAACGGATCGTCGCCGCGATCGAGGGTCGCCAGATCAACCGCCGGCGCGGCGACTACCTGGGCAAGGTCATGTGCTTCTTCGAGGTCGGCGACGGAAAGGGAACGCTCCTCCAGTTCGACTATGAGCACCCACCGAAGCCGCCGAAGCCGAACCAGATGTGGCACCTCGGCAAGATCGTGTTCAACAAGACCTACTGGCACACCGTCCCGAAGGGCCGGGTGTGACCGTCGGGGCCGACGCCGAGCGCTACCCGGTCTTCCGAGTCTCGGGCTGACGCGCGGCGTCGCACGGCGCGCAGTGAGGCCCGCCGGTCAGGCCGAGCGTCGCCGCCGGATCTCCGCCGAGACGGCCGGCACGATCGCATGCAGGTCGCCGATCACGGCGTAGTCGGCGACGCCCATGATCGGCGACTCCTCGTCGGTGTTGATCGCGAGGATGTGCTTCGCGGCCTTGCAGCCGACGATGTGCTGGATCGCGCCGCTGATGCCGCAGGCGATGTAGAGGTCCGGGGCGATCCGCAGCCCCGTCTGGCCGATCTGGTCGGCGTGGGGCCGCCAGCCGGCGCTCGTCACGACTCGCGACCCGCCGACCGCGCCGCCGAGCAGCGACGCGAGCTCCTCCAGGTCCGCGAAGCCCTCCGAGCTGCCGACGCCACGGCCGCCGCCGACGACGACCTTCGCGTCGGTCAGGGAGACCCCGGCGTGCTCGCGGGCCTCGCGACTCGTGACGTGGACCGCGAGATCCGCGTCGCTCAGCGTCACGACGACGTCGACGACCGCCGGCGCGGCGGAGCCGTCCGGAGCCGCGGCCGGGATCGTGTTCGGGGCCACGGTCAGGAGGCGGACCGGGGCGTCGAGCCAGCACTCCTCGAGCAGGCTCCCGGCCCAGCGCTGGCGAACCAGCTGCGATCGGTCGCCGGCTTGGATCGAGAGGACGTTCGCGGCCATCGGCAGGTCGAGCCGGGCCGCGACGCGGGCGAGCAGGTCGTTCCCGCGCTCGGTGCCCGCCCCGACGATCGCGGCTGCGCCACGTTCGGCCGCCACCTGGGCGATCGCCGCCGCCCAGCCGTCCGGATGATCCGTCGTGAGCCCGCCCCCGCCGACGACGATCGCGGACGACACGTCGCGCCCGGCGAGTCCGGCCGCCGCCGCCCGGGCCTCGGTCGGGTCCGCCACCACGACCGCCTCCAGGGGCGCCCCAAGCTGCCCGGCCAGGTCGCGAGCGAACGTCAGCGTCTCGAGGGACGCGCGATCCGGCGCGGCGCCGCCGAGCGCGACCAGCGTGAGCACCGGACCGCTCATCGGTCGACCACGCCGAGCTTCGCCAGCAAGTCCACCACCGCGCCGGCCGCGTCCGGTCCGCGCCCGATGACCTCCGCCGCCGTCGCCTCGGTCTGCGGCAGCCGGAGGGCGATCTTCTCGAGCCCGCCCGGCCGCCGCTCGGGCGTCGACCGCTCGATCTCCTTCTTCCGCGCCCGGAGCCGCCCCGGGACCGACGGATAGCGTGGGAGGTTGATCCCCTCTTTCACGCTGACGACCGCCGGCAGCGGCAGCTCGAACAACTCCCAGCCGGCCGGCGTCTCGCGGCGGGCGACGATCCGGCCGTCGCCCGGCTGCAGCGATTTCACGCCGGTCACGACCGGCCGCCCGAGCGCGGCCGCCACCCGGATGCCCACCTGGAACCCGCCGCTGTCGGCGGACTCGTTGCCGAACAGGATCAGGTCGAACGGGCCGTTCGCCGCCTCCTGGGCCCGGATCGCGTCCGTGATCGCCCGGGCCGTCGCGACCGGGTCCCAGTCGGAGCCGTCCGTCTCGAGGAGGACCGCCCGCTCGATCCCGATCGCCATGGCGTCGCGGAGCTGCTCCTCGGCCGCCGCCGGTCCGAGGGTGAGCACCGCCGTCGACCCGCCGCCCGCCTCGGCGATCCGGACGGCCTCCTCGACCGCGCACTCCTCGTGCGGGCTGACCGTGAACCCGAGGAACCGCGTGTCGATGTCCGAGCCGTCGGCCGTCAGGACGATCCGGCCGCCCGTCGCCGGGACGCGCTTGACGCAGACGAGGATGTTCACGGACGTCCCTTCAGGACCGGATCCGCGTGTTCTCGGGATCGAACAACGGCCGGCTGCCCGCGACCGCCACGGTCACCGGGTAGCGCTCGCCGAAGAACTCGACCAGCAGCGCCTCACCCTCCACCGCCTGCTCCGGCGGCAGGTACGCCATCAGGAGGTGCTTCCCGACCGACGGCCCGGAGCCCGCCGAGGTCACGTACGACCGGCGGCCCTTGCCGTCGACGAGCGGCCGTCCGTCGCGGCTGAGGATCGGCTCCCGACCGAGCATGTAGCGCTTCACGCCGGTCGACGAGGTGGGATCGTCGACGGTCAGCGTCGAGAGGATCGCCGCCGGGGCCTGCGAGCGCTGCCGGAGGTACGCCTCCTTCCCGACGAAGTCGGCGTCCTTCACGGTGGGGCGGGCCATCCCCGCCTCGACAAGGTCGAAGTCGAGCTCCAGCTCCGCGCCGTGGGCCCGGTAGCCCTTCTCCAGCCGGGACGTCACGGCGTACGTGCCGATCCCCACCGGCGCGAGGCCGTGCGGTCGGCCGGCCTCCCAGAGGGCGTCCCAGACCCGGAGCCCCTGCTCGATCGGGACGTGGATCTCCCAGCCGAGCTCTCCGACGTAGCTGATCCGCGACGCGATCGAGCGGACGCCGTCGATGTCGACCGCCTTGAACGCGAGGAACGGCAGCCCGGCGTGGCTCACGTCGTCGGACGTCGCAGCGGCCAGGATGTCGCGCGCCCGCGGCCCCCACAGCCCGATCGTCGTCCAGGCGTTCGTCACGTCGTGGAGCTGGGCGGAGCCGTCGGCCGGCATCGCGTCCTGGAACAGCTTCCGGTCGCGCATTCCCATGCCACCGCCGGTCACGACCCGGAACCGGTCGTGGGCGAGCCGCATGATCGTCAGGTCGGCGAGAATCCCGCCGGCGCCGTTCAGCAGCGGCGTATAGACCGTCCGGCCGGGCTTCACGTCGACGTTGTTCACGGCCAGCCGGTCGAGGACCTCGCAGGCCGCCGGGCCGGTGACGTCGAACAGGGCGAACGCCGAGAGGTCGACGATCCCGGCCCGGTCCCGCATCGCGAGGTGCTCGGCGTTGATGATCGGCGACCACCAGCGCGACTCCCATTCCGCTGCCCGCGGCATCACCCGGTCGCCGTACTCCTCGAGGAGCGGCTGGTTCGCCTCGTACCAGTACGGCCGCTCCCAGCCGGCCGCCTCGAACGGGACCGCGCCGAGCTCCTGGTGGCGGACCCAGGCCGGCGAGCGGCGGATCGGCCGGTTCGACGCCCACTGCTCGTTCGGGTGGACGATGCCGTAGGTCTTGTTGTAGCCCTCGGTCGCCCGCGCGGCGATGTGCTGGGGCGTCTTGTGGTGCTCGTAGAAGCGGGCGATGTCGGAGCCGTGCGGGTCGATCTCCGGCTCGCCGGTCGTCATCCACTCGGCGATCGTCTTCGCGATCCCGGGCGCCTCCTTGATCCAGATCGCGGCGGCCGACCAGAGGCCGCGGACCTCGGGCGTCTCGCCGATGATCGGGTTGCCGTCCGGCGTGAGCGAGAGGAGGCCGTTGATCGCCAGCTTCACGCCCACGGACTCGTCGCCGACGATCTCGGGGAACAGCTCCAGCGAGTCCTCGAGCTGAGGGTCGAAGTCGTCCTGGGTGAACGGCAGCATCGTCGGGGAGAGCGCGGACGCGGCGATCGAGGGGATGTCGTCGGCGTCCATGAGGATCGCCCGGTGGGCGTACGACCCGATCTCGAAGCCCGTCCCGTGCTGCCGCTCGTACATGTTCGTGTCCATGTCGCGGACGATCGGGTAGCCGACTTCCTTCGTCGTGTGCTCGAACATCGGGACCGGGCCGATGTCGATCATCTGGTGGACCGCCGGCGTCAGCGGGATCGAGGCGCCGGCCATCCGCGCGATCCGCGGGCTCCAGACGCCACAGGCGATGACGACGGTCTCCGCCTCGATCGTGCCGCCGTCGGTCTGGACCCGGCGGACGTGGCCGTCCGCGACGTCGATCCCCGTGACCTCCACGCCGCCGACGACCGTCAGCGCCCCGAGGTCGACCGCCTTCTGCCGCATCAGGGTGCCCGCCTGGAGCGAATCGACGATCCCGACGCCCGGCGTGTAGAAGCCGCCGAGGATCACCGAGTCCTCGATGAACGGGACCATCTCCCTGACCTCGGCCGGGGTGAGCAGGCGCGTGCCCTCGATCCCCCAGGAGAGCGCCGACGCCATCCGGCGCTTCAGCTCCTCCATCCGCTCCGGCGTCCGGGCGACCTCGATCCCGCCGGTCTCGTCGAACACCCCCAGCTCGCGGTACTGGTTCGCGCTGTCGACCGTGAAGGCCGTCATCTCCTTGCTGTGGTCGGTCAGGAAGATGAAGTTCGAGGCGTGGCCGGTGGACCCGCCGGGGTTCGGGAGCTGGCCCTTCTCGATCAGGACGATGTCGCGCCAGCCGAGCCGCGCGAGATGCCACGCCAGGCTGCTGCCGACGATGCCAGCGCCGATGATGACGACGCGTGCCTGCGCGGGGACCGAACTCATCTGTGTCTCGCCCTCACGGTGGATGCCACGGGGTCCCTCCTGCGGGCCGACGCCGATGGCGTCGCTCCGGATCCCGGGCCGCCCATCCTAGCGCCCGACCGGCCGGTCGCGGCAGCCGGTGCGCCGACCGCGCTTGCAGGCCGCGTCGCCGAACCCGGCAGGCCACGGCATCGCGACGTCCGGTGCGCAACACAGGCTTGCAGTGTGCAGCCGCGGCGCCTGGCTCGGGCGCGAATCCGGCCGGAACGCAACTCACGCGCGCGTACGGACGATCTCGCCGCGGCCGGAGCGACGCCGGGTTCGGAACGCAACCGCGGCTTGCGTTCCGGACTTCTCTGACGGCGAGCCGGGACTGTCCGGGGCAGGCCGGCTGGTGTACCGTCCCCGCACGTCGCGCTGCACCGATTGAGGATTGCTGACCGTGACCTCCGTTGCCGAACCCGGAACCGCCGTCAGCGGTTCGTCCGTCGGTCCCGCGTCGGACTCCGCCACCCGGATCGCGGCGACGACCGATCCGCGAGACGCAACGATCGCCGTGCGTGGCTTGTGGAAGGTCTTCGGACCGGCGGAAGCCCGCCTGACCCGCCGCGGCGCGGCGCCGCCCGGCGACGAGATCCGCACCACCGTCGAGACCCACGGCGGCACCATCGCCGTCGACGATGTCTCGTTCGATGTGCAGCCCGGCGAGGTCTTCGTCGTGATGGGCCTGTCGGGCAGCGGCAAGTCGACCCTGGTCCGCTGCCTGACCCGGCTGATCGAGCCGACGCTCGGCGAGATCCGCCTCGATGGCGAGGACATCCGCAAGGCGAGCCCCGAGCGCCTGCGGGAGCTCCGCCGGCGGCGCTTCTCGATGGTGTTCCAGAACTTCGGCCTCCTCCCGCATCGCCAGGTGATCGACAACATCGCCTTCGGCCTCGAGCTTCGCGGCGAACCGAAGGCGAGCCGGATGGAGCGGGCCCGGGAGATGCTGAGCCTGGTCGGCCTGGACGGGATGGCCGGTCGCTATCCGGACGAGCTCTCGGGCGGACAGCAGCAGCGCGTCGGCCTCGCGCGGGCGCTCGCCGGCGATCCCGAGGTCATGCTCCTGGACGAGCCGTTCAGCGCCCTCGACCCGCTGATCCGGCGGGACATGCAGAACGAGGTCATCCGCCTCCACCGCGAGCTGGGCAAGACGATGGTGTTCATCACCCACGATCTCGCAGAGGCCTTGAAGCTCGGCGACCACGTGATGATCATGCGGGCCGGCGCCGTCGTGCAGATCGGCTCGCCGGAGGAGCTCGTCGCGCAGCCGGCAGACGACTACGTCGAGGACTTCGTCCGCGACATCGCCAAGAGCCACGTCCTCACGTTGCGGTGGATCATGCGCGATCCGCGCCCGGACGACGCGACGGACGGACCGGTCTTTGCGCCGGACAGCATCATCCGCACGGCACTCCACGCCGCCGCCGCTACCGACAAGCCGATCCGGGTCGTCGCCGACGGCGATCTGCTCGGCGTCGTGGACCGGGCGAGCATCCTCGAATCGATCGCCGGGGTGGAGACCTCCGGCACGGACGCGACCAGGGGCGCCGCCGGATGACGGCGATCCGCATCCCGGCGTCGACGGTCACGAGCCACGAATCGTGGCGGCGGGCGCTGTTCCTCACGCTCCTCGGCGCCGCGGCATTGACGTGGATCCTGCTGCACGGCCAGTGGACCCTGCCCCATGACGACGACGTGCCGCTGTTCCGGAGCCTGAACGGGATCCGGGACTGGGTGAACGAGAACCGCGCCGTCCTGGAACCCGCCCGATCGTTCCTCGGCTCGCTCGTCGCCTTCTTCGACAACGTGCTCGCGTCGCTGGGCTGGCCTGGCGTGATCGGAGTCGCCGGGGCGCTGGGCTGGGTCTTCGGCGGCTGGCGCCTGACGATCCTCGTCATGGCCGGGTTCACTTCGCTCGGCGTCCTCGGCCTGTGGGACTCGAGCATGGCGACGCTGAGCCTGATGCTCGCGGCCGTGGTCCTTGCCCTGATCGTCGGCCTCCCCCTGGGGATCCTGGCGGGTCGCAGCAACCGCGTCTCGGCGGTGCTCTCGCCGATCCTCGACGTGATGCAGATCATGCCCACGCTGTCCTACCTGATCCCGGTGACCGCCCTGTTCTTCATCGGCGCCGCGCCGGCGACCATCGCGACGATCATCTACGCGATCCCGCCCGCCGTTCGGATCACCTCGCTCGGCATCCGGGGCGTCGGCCCGACGACGATGGAAGCCGCCCGCTCCCTGGGATCGACGTCCGGTCAGTCGCTGACCAAGGTCCAGATCCCCCTCGCCCGCCGGGCGATCGGCCTGGGCATCAACCAGACCATCATGCTCGCCCTCTCGATGGTGGTGATCACCGGCCTGATCGGGGCGCCGGGACTCGGCCGCAACCTCACGGTCGCCCTGTCGAAGGTGAACGTCGGCGCGGCGTTCGAGGCCGGCGTCGCGATCGTCATCCTGGCGATCATCCTGGACCGGCTGACCTTCGCCGCCGGCGAGTGGCTCGATCCGAGGATCCGTCGCCAGCAGCATCGGGGCGGCGGCCGCATCGTCGCGATCGGCGCCCCTGTCCTGATCCTGGGCGCCGGCCTCGTGGCGCCGGCCGTCGTCGACGCCACCGAGTTCCCCGAGGCCATCCAGGTCTCGATCCAGGACCCCGTGAACGCGATCGTCGGCTGGATCACCGACACCTTCTCGCCGATCACGATCGCGATCAAGGACGCGATCACCAACGTCGTCCTGAACCCGCTGGAGACCCTCCTGACGGCGGCGCCGTGGTGGCTGGTCGTCGCCGTGGTCGCCCTCGTCGCCTGGTACGTCTCCGGCCGCCGGCCCGCGATCGTCGCCTCGATCTGCCTCGGGCTCATCGTCGTGCTCGGCCTCTGGAACCACTCGATGATCACGCTGGCGAACGTCCTCGTCGCGACGCTCCTGACGCTGATCATCGGGATCGCCATCGGCATCCAGACCGCCCGCCACGATCGCCTGCGCACCGTGCTCCGGCCGATCCTCGATACGGCCCAGACGATGCCCGCCTTCGTCTATCTGATCCCGGCGCTCGCCCTCTTCCAGCCGACGCGATTCACGGCCATCGTCGCCGCCGTGATCTTCGCGATCCCGCCGGTGATCCGGCTCGTGGACATCGGGATCCGGTCCGTGCCACCCACCGTCGTCGAGGCCGCGCGGGCATCCGGCGCGACCGACCGCCAGCTGCTCTGGAAGGTCCAGCTGCCGATGTCGATGCGGGCGCTGCTGCTGGCCGCCAACCAGGGGATCGTGATGGTGCTGTCGATCGTCGTGATCGGTGCGCTCGTCGGGGCGGGGGCGCTAGGCTACGACGTCATCACCGGCTTCGCGCAGGGCCAGGATTTCGGGAAGGGCCTGGCCGCGGGGATCGCGATCGTGCTGCTCGGGATCATGTTGGATCGGATCACACAGGGCGCCGGACGCCGTCGTCGAACGGCTGCGGCGAGGGCCGGCTGACCGGCCGTCGGGTGGAGTGCCGGCACGTGCCGGCAAGAGGAGGAGCGAGCGGACATGCGAGACAGCAGGACGAGTCGATGGCTCGCCGGCCTGGCGATCGTGGCGGTCGTCATGGTGGGCTGCGCGAGGGGCTCGGGCGCCACGACCGCCCCGACGAACGCGCCGGCGGCGAGCAGCGCGGGCGGGGCCGGCGAAGCGCCGAGCGGCGCGCCGGCGGCGAGCCAGGGCGTCGCGGCCGCCACGTGCAAGGGCGACGGCAGCAAGGGCACCGTGCAGATGATGATCAACCAGTGGGTCGGCGCGGAGGCGAACGTCGCCGTCGCGCAGTGCCTGCTGCAGCAGATGGGCTACACCGTCAAGACCAGCACCCTCGCGGAGGAAGTGGCCTGGCAGGGCTTCGACACCGGCGAGGTCGACGTCATTCTCGAGAACTGGGGCCACCCCGACCTCGAGAAGAAATACATCGCGGACACCAAGAAGGCCACCGACGACGGTCCCAATGGCGTCACCGGGATCATCGGCTGGTATGTCCCGGCCTGGATGATCGACAAGTACCCGGACCTCGCAGACTGGCACAACCTGAACAAGTACGCCGACCTGTTCAAGACCCCGGAGTCGGGCGACAAGGGCCAGTTCCTCGGCAGCGATCCCACCTTCGTCCAGTACGACGAGGCGCTGATCGCGAACCTCGGCCTGAACTTCAAGGATGTCTTCTCGGGCAGCGAGGCCGCGACGATCACCGCCTTCCAGCAGGCGGACAAGAACAAGACGCCGCTGATCGGCTACTTCTACGACCCGCAGTGGCTCCAGAACGAGATCAAGCTCGTCCAGATCAAGCTGCCGGCCTACACGCCCGGTTGCGATGCCGACCTCAAGAAGGTGGCCTGCGACTATCCGCCGTACATCCTCAACAAGATCGTCCGAACCGACTGGAAGGCCAGCGGCGGCGACGCGGCGACGTTCATCAAGAACTTCGAGTGGGGCAACAAGGACCAGAACGAGGTCGCCGACCTCATCACGAACAAGAAGCTGTCCGACGAGGATGCCGCCAAGCAGTGGATCGACGAGCATCCCGACGTCTGGCAGAAGTGGATGCCATGAGCCGGCGGCGGCGCCGGCGACCGCCGCTGGGTGACCGAACAGTTTCCGGTTCAGGAATCGCAACGATCCGGTGATCCCCCATTCACACTCTTGACGCACCTTTCCCGCGGCGGTTAGATGCCCGCGAATT
Organism: Candidatus Limnocylindrales bacterium; assembly: GCA_036557925.1. Taxonomy (GTDB): domain Bacteria; phylum Chloroflexota; class Limnocylindria; order Limnocylindrales; family CSP1-4; genus CF-46. The sequence goes on from DATBGP010000325.1 coordinate 10,266, forward strand.
GTTCACTTCCCGGTCGAACGAAGGCCGGAAACGCCGTCACGACCCACGCGATCGCCATAGGAGGAGTTGGATCGCGTCGGCGTCCGCGGGCACGGCCGCTCATGTCCCTGGGGAAACGCCTGCCACAGGAGAACTCACTTGACCAGCAAGCGCGTGACTCTTCGTCTCGCCGCACCCTTCGCGGTCGCCGCGATCGTCGTGTCGGCATGCACGAGCGGCGGTGCGGCGTCGACCGCCCCGTCGGCTCCGGCCGCCTCTGCGGCGGCCCCATCGACTGCGGCCTCCGAGGGCGGATCCGCGGCTCCGTCCGCGGACGCCATGGGGGCGCTCGTCGACGCCGCGAAGGCCGAAGGCGGTCTCACGACCATCGCCCTGCCCCATGACTGGTGCAACTACGGCGAGGCCCTCACGACCTTCACCTCCAAGTACGGGATCCCGATCAACGAGCTGAACCCCGACGGTGGTTCCGGCGACGAGATCGAGGCGATCAAGGCCAACAAGGACAACAAGGGGCCGCAGGCCCCGGACGTCATCGACGTCGGCCTGTCGTTCGGCCCGCAGGCCAAGACCGACGGACTGATCCAGCCCTACAAGGTCTCGACCTGGGCGGACATCCCCGACAGCGTCAAGGATGCCGACGGCGCCTGGTACGGCGACTACTACGGCGTGCTCGCCTTCGAGACGAACAAGGCCGTGGTGAGCAACCCGCCCCAGGATTGGAACGACCTGCTCGACGCATCGCACAAGAACCAGGTCGCCCTCGCCGGCGATCCCCGCGTCAGCAACCAGGCCATCCAGGCCGTCTACGCGGCGGCGCTCTCGCAGCCGGGCGGCTCGCTCGACAACGCCCAGCCCGGCCTCGACTTCTTCAAGAAGCTCAACGACGCGGGCAACCTCGTCCCGACCATCGCCAAGCCCGGCACGATCGACCAGGGCGCCACGCCGATCACCATCCGCTGGACCTACAACGCGCTGTCGCACCGCGACACGGCGAACGGCAACCCGGAGATCGACGTGACCGTCCCGAAGACGGGCCGGTTCGGCGGCGTCTACGTCCAGGCGATCAGCGCCTACGCCCCGCATCCGAACGCGGCCAAGCTGTGGATGGAGTTCCTCTACAGCGACGAGGGCCAGAACATCTGGCTGAAGGGCTACTGCAACCCGGTCCGGTTCGACGCCATGGTGAAGAACAACGCCGTGCCGGCGGACCTCCTCGCCAAGCTGCCCGACACGGCCGGCACGGTCTTCCCGACCCTCGACCAGCTCAACACCGCGACGACCCTGATCACCAAGAACTGGGATTCGGTCGTCGGCGCGGACGTGAAGTAACCACCGGACTCGATCCGGCAGGCTGGGCGTGACCGCTCAAGCCGCAACGATCGTCGAGACGGGCGCGCCTGCGGTGCGCCCGTCTCGTCGACGAATCAACTGGGCGTTCCTCGGCGTCGTCCCCTTCTTCACGTTCGCCCTGCTGTTCATGGTCTTCCCGATCGGCTACCTGATCGCGGGGAGCTTCAAGGACAGCAGCAACGGCGACGCCTTCACCTTCCAGAACTACCTCGACCTCGGCACCGCCCAGGTCGGCCGGGCGTTCGCGAACAGCATCGAGATCAGCCTCGTGACGGCGATCGCCGGCGCGCTCATCGGACTGGGCCTGGCCTACGCCGTGATCCTCGGCCGGCTGCCACGGCCCTTCCGCGGCTTCCTGATGACGTTCTCGGGCGTCGCCTCGAACTTCGCTGGCATCCCGCTCGCCCTCGCCTTCATCTTCACCCTGGGGACCCTGGGCCTCGTGACGGTCTGGGTGGACAACCTGACCGGCGTCAACCTGGTCAACGACCTCAACTTCAAGATCCTCTCGAAGCTCGGTCTCGAGATCGTCTACCTCTACTTCCAGATCCCGCTGATGGTCCTGATCATCGCCCCCGCGATCGACGGCCTGAAGAAGGAGTGGCGCGAGGCGTCCGAGAACATGGGCGCCAGCTCCAGCCAGTACTGGCGCTACGTGGCGCTGCCGATCCTGACCCCCTCGATCCTGGGCTGTGCCGTGCTGCTCTTCGGCAACTCCTTCGGCGCCCAGGCGACGGCCTATCAGCTGACGAGCGGCCAGGTGCCGCTGACGACGCTCCTCATCGGCGCCCAGATCAGCGGCGACGTCCTCCACAACCCCGGCCTGGGCTACGCGATGGCCATGGGGATGATCGCGATCATGGCGGTCGCGATCCTCATCTACTCCGTCCTGCAGCGACGATCGGAGCGCTGGTTGCGATGACGGCGAGCGGGCCGGGCATCGGCATGCGCGCGCCAGGCGCGATCGAAGCGATGCAGGGCAAGGGTGTGCCGGCGGCCACGCCTGGGCAACGCCGCGGCCCGAGCCTCGGCAAGGCCCTCTCCTGGCTGATCTTCATCCTGGCGCTGGTCTTCTTCTTCGTGCCCCTGCTCGCGACGCTGGAGTTCTCGCTGCGGGCCAAGCCGTTCGGGGCCGCCTACACGAACACCCTGAAGGATCCACGGTTCTTCTCGAGCCTCGCCTACTCCTTCGTGATCGGCCTGATCACGATCGTGACCAGCACCCTCCTGATCGTCCCGACGGCGTACTGGGTCCGCCTCCGGCTGCCGCGCCTGCGGCCGGTCGTGGAGTTCGTGACCCTGATGCCGTTCGTGATCCCCGCGGTCGTCCTCGCCTTCGGCCTCATCCGCTCGTTCAGCAACGGACCGCTCCCGCTCGCGGCCTCGCAACGCGGCAGCGACGTCCTGCTCGTCGCGGCCTACACGATCCTGTCGTTCCCGTACATGTACCGGGCGGTCGACACGGGCCTCCGCACCATCGACATCAAGTCCCTGACCGAGGCGGGCCAGAGCCTGGGCTCCGGCACCTTCCGCATCCTCTGGTCGGTGATCTTCCCGAACGTCCGCGTGGCGGTCCTGTCGGGGGCGTTCCTGACCCTCGCGATCGTCATCGGCGAGTTCACCCTGGCGAACTACCTCGCTCGGCCGGCCTTCGGGCCGTACCTGAACCACCTCGGCGGGAACAAGTCCTACGAGCCGGCGGCCGTCGCCCTGATCAGCTTCGGCCTCACGTGGGCCGCCATGGGAGTCATCGCCCTGATCGGTCGGTCCGCCCGGGGGC
>DATBGP010000326.1:0-3852 GCA_036557925.1 Candidatus Limnocylindrales bacterium
CCCATGCCCGACGACGCGCGCCCGCGCTTCTACGTCACCACCGCCATCGCCTACGCGAACAGCCAGCCCGGCATCCACACCCTGTACGAGGTGATCGGTGCCGACGCGATCGCCCGCTGGCATCGGATGCTCGGCGACGACACCCGCTTCCAGACGGGGACCGACGAGCACTCCGTGAACATCGCGATGCGGTCGGCCGAGGAGGGGCGCGACCCGCGCGAGTTCGTCGACGAGAAGGTCGGCCTCTTCAAGGTCGCCGAGGACCTCCTCGGGATCGCCCCGGACCGGTTCATCCGGACGACCGACCCCGACCACGTCCGCACCGCCCAGGAGATCGTCCGGCGGGCGTACGCGAACGGCGACATCTACGTCGGGACCTACGAGGGCTGGTACTGCCCGAACGAAGGCTTCCGGAACGCGAGCGACGTCGTCGAGACCGCCCGCGGCACGATCTGCCCGAACCATCCCGACGTTCCGCTCCAGTGGCTGAGCGAGCGGAACTGGTTCTTCCGCCTGTCGGCCTACCAGGAGCGCCTGGAGCGGCACTTCCTCGAGCATCCCCAGTTCGTCCAGCCCGACTACCGCCGGAACGAGATGCTGGGGTTCATCCGCCAGGGCCTCGAGGACTTCTCGATCAGCCGGGCCGGTGCGGGTTGGGGGATCCCGTTCCCGATCGCGGAGAACGGCGAGACGTCGCAGCGCGAGGACGGCTCCTGGGACCCGGAGGCGGGCACGATCTACGTCTGGTTCGACGCGCTGATCAACTACGTGACCGGCGCCGGCTTCGATGCTGCGCCGGAGGAGTTCGGCCACTGGTGGCCGGCCGACCTCCACGTGATCGGCAAGGACATCCTCCGCTTCCACACGGTGTACTGGCCGGCGATGCTGTGGAGCGCAGGCCTGGAGCCGCCCCGGAAGGTCTGGGCCCACGGCTGGCTCCTCGCCGCCGGCGGCGAGCGGATGAGCAAGAGCCGCGGCAACTTCCTCGACCCGAACGACTTCGTCGCAGCGTTCGGCAGCGACGGGGCCCGCTACGTGGCCCTCCGCGAGGTTCCGTTCGACAAGGACGCCGAGGTCTCGTGGGACGGCTTCGTCCGCCGCTACAACGCGGACCTGGCGAACGACTTCGGGAACCTCGTGAACCGCACCGTCTCGATGGCCAACCGCTACCTCGATGGCGACCGGCCGGCGGCCGGGACCGGCGGCCCCCTGCCGTCCGCCTGGCCGAGCGTCGTGGACGGCGTGAGGGGGTCGATCCAGGGCTGCCTGCTCCACGAGGCGCTGGCGGCGATCTGGTCGTTCGTGGGCGACGCCAACCGGTTCGTCGACGCCGAGAAGCCGTGGGAGCTCAACAAGGCCGCGAAGGCCGGCGACGCGGCCGCGGCCGAGCAGCTCCGGGCGGTCCTCGGCGATCTCGTCGAGGCCTGTCGGGTCATCGCCCTGGCCGCCGCACCGTTCCTCCCCTCGACCGCGCCGAAGGTCCTCGCCCAGCTTGGCTTCGACTGGCCGTACGGCCCGGACGGGAACGGCGGCCCCCCGCTCGCCGAGGAGCTCCGCTGGGGCGGCCACGCCGCCGAGACGGGAACGTTGTCGAGCCCCGAGCCGCTCTTTCCCCGCCTGGACATCGAACCGGCGACGGACTGAGTCGTGCGCCTCGTCGACAGCCACTGCCATCTGCAGGCGGACCGCTTCGACGACGACGTCGACGCGGTGATCGGGGCCGCTCGAGCAGCCGGGGTCGAGCGGATCCTCGTGCCCGGCTGGAACGGCTGGTCGTGTGCGGCGGCGCTGGCGCTCGTCGAGCGCGTGCCGTGGCTGGATCCCGCGGTGGGCGTCCATCCGCACGACGCCGCCAAGGTCACGGCCGAGGACTGGGAATCGATCGCCTCCGCCGCCTCGGACCCGCGGGTGCTCGCGATCGGGGAGACCGGTCTGGACTACGACCGGGTCTTCTCACCGATCCCCGCCCAGCTCGCGAACCTGCGGCGCAACCTGGCCCTTGCGGTCGAGACCGGCAAGCCGGCGATCCTGCATTGCCGATCGCGGGCGGGCGGGCGCGAGGCGCAGGACGCGCTTCTCGCGGAGCTGCGGGCGTTCGGGTCGTCGCCGCCGGGGGTCGTGATCCACTCGTTCAGCGGCCCGCCGGACTACGCCGAGGCGATGCTGGATCTCGGCGCCGCCGTCTCGATCTCCGGGCTCGCGTTCCGGGCGGGGGAGGAGGCGACGGCCGAGGTGGCCCGGCTCGTGCCGGCGGATCGGCTGCTCGTCGAGACGGACTCGCCGTTCCTCGCGCCGCCCGGCGCGCCGCGCGCCCGCAACGCGCCCGAGTGGGTTCGGATCACCGCCTCGTGGGTGGCAAACCTCCGTGGCGACGACCCGGACTCCTTCGGACACCAGCTCGTGGCGAACTACGACCGTGTTCTGCATCGTCCGGTTCCAGCTCCGAACGTCAGCTGATGAGATGGCGACCGTCCCGACTCCTGCCAATCGCCGATCTCACTCCCATCGCGATCGCCGGCGGAACCACACCAACAAGGCTGGCGCCGGCCGCATGACGATCCGAATCCGAGCTCACCCACGCGAGCATTCGGGGCTCCGTTCGAGCCTCCGGCGAGCCTTGTGCCGGCCGAAGCCCTTCGGATCGCGATGTCCGTGATCTTGGGATGCGGAAGAGGGCCGGCGACGCCCGAATCGCCGGGCGACGCCGATTCCCGGTGTGCACGCTGCTCCATGCACGATCCGCGACGCGGGCGAGCGGGCAGGGCCGGATTCCGAGTCGCCGGGCGACTCACAGCGCGAGCAGCGCCTCGTCGGCGACGGGCGATCCGGCCGGGGTTGACACCCCGGAGACTCGGCGGCTAAGGTATTAGCACTCTCACATCGAGAGTGCTAGCGCGGCTCCGCCGAGGACCCAGGAGGGGGCGCCCGTCGATCCCGAGGCTGCGGCCGGGGGACCACAGACGGCCCGCCCGAGGAACCGGCATCGCCCGTTGCGGCACCTCACCACACCGTCCGGGGACGCGTTCGGCACGACCGTCGGCACCCATCGGGGATCGCCCGCGAGTCGCGCCTGCAGCCCCGCTCATCGAGCAGCGACGTCGGCGCCCGCCGCCGTCCCAGGAGGAACGCACGTTGGCCACCGCCACCGCCAGCTCCACGAAGCTTCGCCCGCTGGGTGATCGCGTCGTGATCGAGCCCACGCCCCGCGAGGAGATGACGAAGAGCGGCATCGTCCTGCCGGACACCGCCAAGGAGAAGCCGCAGGAGGGCAAGGTCCTGGCCGTGGGTCCGGGCCGGATCCTCGACGACGGCAAGCGTGAGGCGGTCGACGTCAAGGTCGGCGACAAGGTCCTGTACGCGAAGTACGCCGGGACCGAGTTCAAGATCGACGACGCCGAGCTCCTCATCGTCAGCCAGAAGGACATCCTCGCGATCGTCGAGGGCTGATCGCCCTCTTCGCCCACGACCCCACCCACGAGTCTCCAGGAGGGACACGGACATTGGCTAAGCAGCTGATCTTCGACGAGACCGCTCGTCGAAGTCTCAAGAAGGGCATCGACAAGCTCGCCGATGCGGTCAAGGTCACGATCGGCCCGAAGGGTCGCAACGTCGTCCTCGACAAGAAGTTCGGCGCGCCGACGATCACCAACGACGGCGTGACCATCGCCCGCGACATCGAGCTCGACGACCCGTTCGAGAACATGGGCGCCCAGCTCCTCAAGGAAGTCGCGACCAAGACCGACGACGTCGCCGGCGACGGCACGACCACCGCGGTCGTCCTCGGCCAGGCGCTGGTCGGCGAGGGTCTCCGCGTCGTGACCGCCGGGGCCAACCCGATGGTCGTGAAGCGCG
>DATBGP010000327.1:0-6541 GCA_036557925.1 Candidatus Limnocylindrales bacterium
CGTCACCGAGGCGACCAGGCCGAGCGCCAGGGCGAGCGTCAGCGGCTCCGTGGAGAAGGCGAGGAGGACCATGAACGCCGTGGCGAGCGTGCAGGCGACGAGGACCGGGCCGCGGACGTCGCCTACGCCGTCGGCGATCGATCCCCAGACCGGTGCCGCGAACAGCCCGACGAACGCGAACCAGCCGATCAGCAGGCCGATGAGCTGGAGGTCGAGGCCGCGCGAGGCCAGGTAGAGCGAGATGTACGGGAAGTACGCGCCGACGCTGCCGAAGAGCAGGGCGTAGACGATGGCCGGGCGGACGATCGAGGTCGTGCGCGGCGGGGCAGTCGCATTCGGCCGAACGGCGGCGGGCTCGCCGGCTCCGCCCGTCGTCGGTGAGGGATCGATGGTGGGCACCTCCGGCCGGCTCCTCGACGGAGTCCGGCGGCTCGCAGCGTAGCCTTCCCGCCTCGGTGCCGCCGGTCACCGCCCGTGCGCCACGCCGGTGACCGTGGGCAACTGCAAGGTTCGGCGCCACGCCCGGCTCGTCCGCTCGCGACGCCTTGTCGGCGAGGATCGGACGTCGGCCGTGGGAGGCCCGGACGCGGCCGCTCCGTCCGTCCGGGCGGTGGCGCCGTCCGCCCGGCCCACGCCGAAGCCCGCCCCGCAGGGCAAGCCGCCGGCCGAGAAGCCGAAGCCCGACAAGGGCAAGGGCCCTGGCAGCGAGGGCGATCAGGGCTGAACCCGCGGGTCCAGCCGACGATCAGGCGGGTTCGGCCTCCGAGGCGCTCGCGCCCGAGCCGGGTGCGACCGGCTCCAGGTCGATCGTCCGGACCTGCCGCGTTCGACCGGCCTCGGTCCGCACGACCGCCGACGGGATCACGCCCGCCGTCAGCTTGTCGATCGTCGCGATCTCGCCGGAATAGAGACCGTTGCCGTTGATCCGGACCTTGTCCCCGACCTTCAGCCCGGCTCGGCCGGCGCCTGCGGAGAGGTTGATCGACGCAACGGTGGGACGCTGGTATGGCGCGTCCGATCCGGGACTTCCCGGTCCTCCCGGTTCGCCCGGTCTGGGCGGGCGTGCATTGCGGGGAGGCGGGTAGGTCGTCTTGCGTTTTCGGCCGGGCACTGGCTGAGCGGACCTCCGGGTTCGGTTGACTGAGCGGCCAGCCGGATCACTCCGGATCCGTGGGTCTGGCAGGTGCAGCATGCCACACCGGTCTCATCCGACCATCACCCGACGGTCCCGTCTCCGATCGTCCGGTCCTCGGCGCGGGCGACGAACCAGGGCAGGAGCGTGGCCCAGCCACCACGGTTTCGATCGCGCCACGTCTCCCCTTCCGCGCCCAGGACCTCCCAGTTCCGGTGCTCGATCTCGATCCGCGTCCGATCGGCCTCCGCGGGCAGGAACCGGATCTCGACCTGGGTCGCGTCCGCCCGATCGCGCCGGAGATGCCAGAGGTAGCCGAGGCGCTCCGGCGGCTCCCAGAGCGTGACCTCGCCCCAGTCGTGCTCGATCCCGCCGGGGGTTCGCTCGTAGATCCGGCCGCCGAGCCGCGGCTCGAGCACGACGCGGAGGTCGTCCGTGCCGGTCACGGTGTGATCGGCCGGCCACCACCGGTCGATGTCCTCGGTCCAGACGCGGAACGCGTGGTCCGGCCGGCAGCCGACCTCGAAGGTGAGCCGGATCGGCTCGATCATCGATCCATCAACGAGCGGTCCGCGACCGGTCGGCGCGGTTCTCGGCAACGAGCCGAAATCGGGCCGCGGCGTCGCCCCAGACCTGTTCGAGGTACGCCCGAACCGCGTCGGGACCCGCATCGTGGAGCCGGTAGATCCGGCGGGTCCCGCGGGGCTCTTCGACGACGAGCCCGGCCCGCTTCAGCAGCCGGAGGTGCCTCGAGACCGCCGGGCGACTGATCGGCAGCGCACCGGCGAGCTCGCCGACCGATCGGCCGTCCTGGCCTCCCGACGCCAGCAGCTCCACGATCGCCCGCCGGTTCGGGTCGCCGAGGGCCTCGAAGGGATCGCCGGCCGGCGCGGCGGCGGTCGCCCCCGTGACGCGGGTCGCGGACGTCGCGGGCGTCGCGGGCGTCCCTCCGCGCGGGCCGATCGCCCCGGACGGCCCGGCCTGGGACGGCGCCGCCCCGGTCGGCCCGCCGCGCGCCCTCGTCCCCGTTCGCGCCACGACGGTCAGATCGCCCGCATCCGGTTGTTCTTCGCGTCGTGGGTCACCTCGGCGAGGCCGAGCGCCTCGAGGAGCGGCGGCATGTAGACGCCGAACCGGCCGCGAAGGCCCTTCTTCAGGCCGTACCAGCCGCCTCGAGGGTTCGACTCCGATCGCCCCCACGCCTCGACGGACCCATCGGGCGCCGGCTTCTGCTCGTCCGTGCCGCCGAGCGGCACCCAGTCGCCCTGGGCCTTCAGCCACGCGTGGAGCTCGTCGATCGCGCGGGCGTCGTACAGGAGCTTCGTCCCGCCGACCTGACACACGATCGTCGGCGGGTCCGACGCGTCGTCGCGGTACATCGTGTACTCGGACGTGCCGGGCGGGGTCTTCAGGACCCAGGGATCGTCCTTCGTGCCGCTGCCATTCGCCATGTCCGGCCTCCCCACGTCGTTCGTCGAATCGTTGCCTCGGATGTCCGTAACCGGACGGCTACCGTAACCGATCGGTCACAGAGGGGCAAGCGTCGCCCCGGGCAGGCGGCCCGACGCCATTCGCGCCGGCCGCTAGGATGGCGCCATGTCCGAGCCATCCACCGCGACGGACGAGCTCGTCGTGGAGGACAACCCCGAGGAGTCGCGGTTCGAGGCACGCCTCGGCGATCGGATCGTCGGCATCGCCGAGTACGAGCTCCCCGACGACCAGGGCCCGATCACGTTCGTCCACACCGAGGTCCTGCCCGACGTGGAGGGCCAGGGCGTCGGCGGGCGCCTCGCCCGAACCGCGCTGGACGACGTCCGCCGCCGCGGGCTCCGGGCCGTGGTGGAGTGCCCGTTCATCGCCTCGTGGGTGCGCCGCCACCGCGACTACGACGACCTGATCGACGCGGTCCGCGTCGGCTAGCGGCGCGAGCCCCGTCGCTCCGGCGCCCCGGTCCCCGCGTTTCCGTCAAATGACACCCAGGAGAGCATTGGGTGGCTTCGCGAAGCGCTCGTGGTGCGGATCCCGGGCCTGAACTTAGCCCTTACCGGGTAGTGATTCAGTTTGGTGCGGGCTACCAGCTCGAAACGACGGCGAAGAGTTCGGTGAACACGAACCAACCCAACGGCACGGCAATCACGATAACGATGACCCACGTTAGGCACGAGCGACCGGACACGGCCCCGAGTCTAGCGCCCGGTTGCGCGCGCTCGGCTGCTCGCTGGGGGATAGCGAGATCGAGGGCGCGCCGCGTCGTGGCGGGCGAAATGGAGGCTAGGCTCCTAGCGGCTAACGATCGGCCACCAGCTCGCGAATCTCTCGCCTGAGTGTCGGATGAGATGAACGGGGGTCGAGTCGGACCGGCCGGCCGGGTCGGGGCGTTTTCGTCAAATGACACCCAGGCGAGCACTAGGCAGCCGCGCGAGCCGTCGATGCCCGGAATCGGGTCCGAATTAGCCGTTAACGGCTAACGATCGGCCACGGGCTCGCGAATCTCTCGCCGAGTGACAGCCTGAGTGTCGAATGACATGAACTGGGTCGGGTCCGTCCGGCCGGCCGCCCGGATCCGGGCGTTTTCGGCAAATGACACCTAGGAGAGCGTTGGGCGGCAGCGTGAGGCGTCGTTGCCTGGATTCCGGCCCGAATTAGCCATCTGCGGCTAACGATCGGCCGCGATGCGGCGGTTGTCTCGCCGAATGACCGCCTGAGTGTCGAATGACACATGAACCGGGGTCGGGCCGACCGGGTCGCGTCGGTCGTCGGGCCGCCGGACCAGGTGGCGTCGGCCGACCGGGTCGCGTCGGCCATCCGGGCCGCCGGACCGGGTCGCGCCGGCCGTCCGGGCCGTCCAGGCCGTCCGGGGCCGCCCGGCCCCGGCGCCGCACTGGATCCGCGACGCTCAGGCGAAGATCGGGCCGATCCGCGGGTCGCGCGTGATCAGGTCCTTGCGGAGCGCCGCGAGGTTCGGTGGCGGCGCCGCCTGGGCGCGCACGCTGAACCGGAGGTCGAGCAGCATCGTCTTGCCCCAGGCGATCGCCCGCTCGGTGCCGTCCGGGTCGGGATCGCCGGGCGAGAGCCCGGCCAGGTCGCGCATCCACTCCGCCCGCCCATAGGCGGCGTCGCCGCCGAGGACCACGAGATCCACCGCCGACGGCAGCGAGTCCAGCACGGACTCCCACGGATCGGGGTCGCGCCGCTCGAGGACCAGCACGTCCGCCGGTCGACCTGCCGCCAGCTTCCCGATCTGGTCGTCGAGGCCGGCGATCCCCGCCGCGTCGACCGTCACCATCCGGACGAGCTGCCGCGCCGTCGCGGGCTTGCCCTCCTCGGTGAGCGCCCGCCGGGCGACCTGCATCTCCGCGAGGAGGCTCGGGCTGCCGCTCGGCTGCCAATCGGCCCCGAGGGCGAGCGGGATCCCCTTCGACCGGGCCAGGCCGGCCTTCGTCGTCGCGCCGTACAGGCGGAGGTTGCTCTGCGGCGACCAGACGAGCTTCGCCCCGGCCGCCGCGATGTCGTCGAAATCGGACTCCTCGAGCGCCGTGCCGTGGATGATCACCGTCGCCGGCGTCAGGAGCTTCGCGTCCTTCAGCGCCTGGAACTCCGCGCGGGAGGTCGCATTCACCCCCTCGGCGAGGTGGATGTAGACCGCGGTCACGTCGCCGTTCGCGATCTGCGTCCGGAGCTTCGTGATGTCCGCCGGCGGCGTCCGATCGAGATCGATGATCGAGCGAGCCTTGTGCGCGCCGAAGATCCAGCGGTCGACGTTCCGGACCAGCGACTCCTCGAGGTTCGAGAACGTCCCGTTCGTGCCCTGGATCGCGGTCGTCCCGCCGATCAGCGCCCGGGCCTCGGCGTAGCGGGTCAGCGTCTTCTGGAGGCTCGGCGCCTTCTTCAGGTTGGCGAGGGGCTCCTTCACCACCGCGTCGTAGCCGGGCGAGGCGCGCCAGGCGCCGCGGTTCAGGAACAGCTTCGGCGGCTCCCACGGCGCGAAGACGTTGTACTCGGGGTGGCCGTGGAGGTCGATGAGGCCGGGCAGGATGATCCCGTCGGTCTCGACCCGCTGGATGCCCGCAGCCGGCGCGGCCGCCCCGACCCGCTTGATCGTCGGGCCCTCGACCTCGACCCAGCCGGCCTCGAGCACCTGGTCCGGGGTGAGGACGCAGCCGTGGAGGGCGAACGGCGTCGGCGGTGCGAACCCGGCGACGAACCCGCCGCCGCCCGCCGCGGGAGCGGCTGGTCCCGGATCCTCCTCCAGGACCGGCCGCAGGTAGTCGCGCTCGACGATGTCGACCATCACTTCGCCCCCTTCCGGCGCTGGGTGCTTCGTCCGGCTCGCGCCGGGCGCTTCGGCGCGGTCCGCGTCGCGGTCGATCCCGTGCCGCTGCCGTCGTCGGCCACCGACCAGCCCACGGACTGCAGGACGTCGAGGATCGGCCGGCCGGTCTCGGGCGCGACCCCGACCTCCGGGCTGATGCGCCGACGACCGGTCCCTCGCGCCGATCCCTTCGACGGCTTCGGGGCCTTCGGGGCCTTCGGCGGCTTGCCCGGCGCGGCGCCCACCACGAGCGGCTGCCCGCCGCCGGCGACGAACGCATCGCCGGCCTCGACCGGCTTCGCGAGCAGCGCGCCCTGGGCGTCGGCTCCCTGCGCGCCCGTCGGAGCCGCGCCGTCCGCGGCGCCAGGGGCGCCAGCGGCGCGGGCTCCGGCGGCGCCCGCGGCGCCACCAGCGGCAGAACCCGGAGCCGCCCCTGCCGCCCGCTTCGGCCACGGCGCGTCGTGGTCGGCGTCGGCGAGCGGCGCGTTCTGAACGTACGTGAACGGGGTCGGGTTCGCGTTGGCCCCGAGCCCGAGGGCCCGGACGACCAGTGACGTCATCGTCGGTGAGTCGCCGTCGAAGCCCGCATGGGTCTCCGCGTCCGTTCGAGCGTCGACCGGCGCCGCGCGCTTGGACACGACCAGCTCCCCACCGACCGCCTCCACGATCGGGCGGAGCGTGTCGCCGGTCCCCGGAAGGGCCCGGTTCCACCACTTGGACAACCCGAGGATCGGGACCTCGGACAGCCCGTTGCCGAGCTGCTCCTCGAACCCGCGGGCCACGAGGTACACCGCCGACTTGTGATAGACGGGTCCGACGGTGTCGTTGAGCTCGAGCGAGTCGCTCAGGTCGAAGCAGGTGAACCGGCGGACCGTCTTGCCCGGCCCGAGGTTCGGCACGACCCGCTGGCGGAACTCCTCGATGTTGATCGCGGGGGCCAGCCACGTCAGCGTGTCGACCTTGAGACCCTCCTTCGCGAGGAGCTCCACGGCCTTGTCCATCCCCTCGATGAGGAAGTCGATCGCGCCGCCGAACGGCAGGACATCGGGAAGCAGGTCCTTGATCGCGTCCGAGAACGTCTCCCAGCCGCCGGTCTC
>DATBGP010000328.1:0-3574 GCA_036557925.1 Candidatus Limnocylindrales bacterium
GGCGATGGAGCCAGTCGCGGATCGCCCAGTAGGACGTCTTGAACGCGATCCCGGGCCAGGGGATCGCCTCGGGCGCGAAGTTCCGGATCTCGAGGGCCTCCGGGTTCAGCCGTGGCTCGCCACCGACCACCCGCGCCTCGAACGCCAGCACGACGACCGCCGCCTCCAACCGCGAGTACAGCCCCACGATCTCGCCCGGCTCGACGACCAGGCCGGTCTCCTCGAGCGTCTCCCGGACCGCGGCCTCGCCGACCGTCTCGTCGACCTCGAGGAACCCGCCGGGCTGGGCCCACCAGCCGCGCCCGGGATCGATTCCGCGCCGCAGCAGCACGACCTCGCCGTCGTCGGTCACCGGGATCGTCGTGACCACCAGCCGCGGGTTGACGTAGGCGATGTGGCCACAGGCGGGGCAGCCGAGCCGGTCGCGGTCCTCGCCCTCGATCGGCCCGAAGGTCAGCTCGGCGCCGCAGCGCGAGCAGTAGTTCAGCATCGCCGCCATCCACGACGGGACGCCGCCGCCCGACGGCATGGAGGTCGAGCGGCCGTCCGGCCCGCGGCCGAACGCGTCGAGGAGCTCGCCCGCCTCGTCGGGCATGCCACCGAGCGAGGAATCGCCGGGCGAGATCATGCGAGCAGAGCGAGCAGCGAGGCCGCGACCAGCGCGCTGAGGCCGACCACGCTGACGACGACCCAGGCGAGGCGGAAGAGGCCCTTCGTCCGGTCGACCCGCATCCAGGCCCAGGCGGATCGCCAGATCCGGACGATCGCATCCGCCGTGGTCAGGACGAGGAGCGGCGCGGCGACGATCACGCAGAGCTTGATGAGCGGGCTGCTGAGCGGCGTCCCCAGCTCCAGGGCGGTGATCGCGATCGCGCCCAGGATCAGGACCGGGACCGACAGCAGGACGTAGTGCTTCTGGAGCGGCGTCGGCGCGGTCTCGGGCACGGACCGCGGCGGGAGGCCCTGGAGACTCGGCGGGAGGCTCGGGACGACCGATCCGGTCCGCGTGGCGACTGCGGCCGGTGCACCCGTGGGCCCGACGGCACCGGGCACGGCCTGCCGATCCAGCACCGGCATCCCGGGTTCCCAGCGCTCGTCGTCCATCAGGCGCCGAGTGTACGACCGAGAGTCGAACAAGCCCGCCGGCGAGACAGGGCGGGTCGGGCGCGACGCTCCCGGCGGCGGCCCGCGAGCGCGAGCGGGCGAGCCTCAGAGGCCCTCGTTCGCGGGATCGGCGGCGATCGACTCTGCCTGGGCGGCTCGGCGGGCATTCAGCCGGGAGCGGAGCTCCGGATCGAAGACGGCGAGGATCGACGCCGCGAGGAGGCCTGCGTTCTCGCCGTTGCCCACCCCGACCGTCGCCACCGGCACGCCCTTCGGCATCTGGACGATCGCGAGGAGCGCGTCCAGGCCGTCCGAGATGCCGCCCGCCATCGGCACCCCGATGACCGGCAGGGTCGTCTGCGACGCGACCACGCCCGGGAGGTGCGCGGCCAGCCCGGCGATGGCGATGACCACGCCGATCCCGCGCTCGTCGGCCGAGGTGATCCAGCGCGAGAGCAGGTCCGGCGCTCGATGAGCCGAGATCACCCTGGTCTCCGAGCCCACGCCGAGCTCGTCCAGCACGGCCGCAGCCTTCTCGGCCGCGGCGATGTCGCTGCGGCTGCCGACGACGATCCCGACCCGGTTCGAGCTCATGCAGGTCCTCCCGATGGGGCAATGGCCGGCGAACCGTTGCCGTTCGCCGGCGTCGGAGCGGTGTCGCCCGCCTCGCCGACCGGTCCGCCCTGGACGTTGACCGGCCGCGGGATCCCGAGCTGGTCGAACACGTCCAGGATCCAGACGCCCTTCTCGGCCTGGTACCGGACCGCGTCGACCGGGCCGCCCGCCGGACCGGCGATGTCCGACTTCACGTGGGCGTAGCCGTCGCGGAGCGAGACGTCCGCCCGGAGCGCGTCGCGGAACCGGAGGTCCTTCTCGAGATCGCCGTTGCCGCGCGGATGGATGTGGACGTGGATCCGGTACTCCTCGCCGTCGTCGACGAGGGAGCCGACGAGCATCGGCCGCGTCGGCGGCCAGGGGTTCGGCCCCGGCTGCGGTCCGAACCCGAGCCCGTACAGGGCCTCGACGATCGCCGGGATCTCGGCCGGGTCGGTCTCGGTGCCGAGATCCACGATCCCCTTGCCCGGCAGGCCGGGCACCGCGGTGCTGCCGATGTGCTCGATCTCAAGCTCGGGCCGGACCGTGTGGATCAGCCCGGCGATCCGACCCGCGATCGCGGGGTAGCGCGGGGTCCACGGGTAGACGGAGGCCTGGCGGCGCTCGTACGGGCCGATGGGCTTCGGGGACGACGTCACCCGCGAAGTGTATGGTTCGGCGGTCATGCGCCGCGTCATCGGCCGACGCCTCCTCGAGGTGGATGTCGGCTAACTCGCCCATCGGATCGCCGCCGCGGACCGGGTCGTCGTGGACCTGGGAACCGGCGACGGTCGTGCCGCCGTCGCGCTCGCCCGCCGCGAGCCGGCGGCCTTCGTGATCGGCCTCGACGCGAACGCCGTGGCGATGGCCGAATCGTCCCTCCGTGCCGCGCGCTCGCCGCGGAAGGGCGGCCTTCCGAACCTCTGGTTCGCGGTTGCTGCGGCCGAACGACTTCCGGACGAGCTGTGCGGCCGCGTCGACGAGCTGTCGATCCTGTTTCCCTGGGGCTCGCTCCTTCGCGGCGCGCTCGCCCTGGATGCAGGGGCCGCCGCGGGCATCGCCGGCCTCCTCGGGCCGGGAGGCCGGGCGCGCGCGCTCGTCTCCGTCGCCGAGCGTGACACCGCCGCGACGGACCTGCGACCCCTGACCACGGCAGACGGCGAGGCGATCGATCGTCGCTGGGCCGCGTTCGACCTCGCCATGACCGCGTTCACGCCGGCCGCGCCGGACGAGATCCGCGCGTCCGGGTCGACCTGGGGGCGCCGCCTGCTCGCCGACCGATCGACGCCGGATCGACCGGTCTGGCGCATCGAGCTCCGGCGGGATTCGGGCGATCTCGACGGCTCGGGCTAGAATCCGCCGACGATGCCCCGCTCGACGCCTCGTCGCCTGCCCCGGCTCGGCTCGATCGCCCTCGTCGCGATCGCCGCGGCGTCGCTCGTGCTCGTGGCCGCACCCGCCGGCGTCCAGCACGCCCAGGTCGCCGATGCGGCCACGTCGTCGCGATTCCGGCTCGACCTCGCCCGCTCGAACGACTTCGTGGCCCAGACGAACTTCGTCCAGTGCGTCGGGGCGAGCATGCAGATGATGCTGAACATCGCGAAGACGGGCGCCGATCGATCGGCTGCCACGCAGCGCCGCCTACAGTCGCTCGCCCGCGACCTGTCCGGCCCCACCCGCCAGGGGTTCGCCCGGAAGGGCGCGAGCGTCAGGGGCTGGTCTGCGGGGCTGAACACGCTCGGGGCGGGGCCGTACCGGCTGGTCGGCACGACGAGCCTCACCGAGGCGCTGCGACTGGCCGCGGTCTCGATCCGGGCAACGGGCAAGCCGGTGGGACTGCTCGTCTGGGCTGGACGTCACGCCTGGGTGATGAGCG
>DATBGP010000329.1:0-12369 GCA_036557925.1 Candidatus Limnocylindrales bacterium
CTACGGGACGGATGCCGCCGCCGACGTCCGGGCGACCCGCGTCGAGGAGGACGCGAGCGGGCTCCGGATCGCCGTGGATGGACCGTCCGGGCCCGGCGCGGTGGAGCTCCGGCTCGTCGGCCGCTTCAACGTCCACAACGCGCTCGCGGTGGTCGCGCTCGGAGAGGTGCTCGGCCTGGAGCCCGCCACGGTGCGCGCGGGACTCGCGTCCGTGCCGGGCGTCCCGGGTCGGATGGAGCGGCTGGATGCGGGCCAGCCCTTCGGCGTCGTGATCGACTATGCCCACAGCCCGGCCTCGCTCGAGAAGGTGCTGGGGCTGCTCGCCCCGCTTGCCGCGGCGCGGGGCGGCGAGCTGATCGCGGTCTTCGGCTCGGCGGGCGAACGGGACGTCGAGAAGCGCCGGATGATGGGCCGGATCGCCGGGCGGCTCAGCCGCCTCGTCGTCGCCACCGACGAGGACCCCCGCGGCGAGGATCCCCAGGCGATCCTCGACGAGATCGGTCGCGGCGCCGAGGACGTCGGCAAGGCCCGCGAGCGCGACCTGCTCCTGATCCGCGACCGCCCGACCGCGATCGCGGCGGCGTTCGAGCGGGCTCGCCCGGGCGACATCGTCCTGCTGGCCGGCAAGGGCCACGAGCAATCGATCATCGGGGCCGACGGCCCGATGCCGTACGACGAGCGCTCGACCGCGCTGGCCGCCCTGGCGGCCATGGGCTACTGACGGCGATGCGCGGCTGCCTGTTCGTGCTCCTGTTCGCGGCCGTCGTGCTCGGAGCCGCCGCGTGGTTCGGGTCCGGCCCGCTCGCCTCCGCCGCGATCGGTGCCGCGCTCCAGGGGAGCGGCTACCGCTCGAGCGGGACGACGATCACCGTGACGTCGGAGCCGCCGCCGCGATTGCTGCTCGGCCAGGCCGACCGGGTCGCGATCGACGGTTCCGATGTGGACTGGCAGACGCTGCACGCCGGACGCGTGCGACTCCTCCTCGACGAGGTCGACCTGTTCGGGCGCACGGCCGACCACGTGACGGGCACGATCGACGACGCCCGGATCGACGACGGCCGGGGCGGCAGCGCGACGGCGAGCTCGATCGAGGTCGCCGGCCCGCTCGAGGCGGCGTCGGCAACCATCACGATCGAGGCGGACACGGTCCGTACGCTGGTCCAGGCCGCCGCCGCCGGGTCGCTCCCCGTCCAGGTCACCGACGTGCAGCTCGTCGGTCCCGACCGGCTCCGGCTCGTGACGTCCGGGGCGACCGTGGAGGGGTCGCTCGTCGTCGACCCGGACGGGACGCTCGCGTTCGCGACGCCGCTGGGCTCGGTGCCGATGCTGCGGATCGATCCGGCCAGCCGCCTGACGCTCCGCTCGGCGGACGTCGTCGATGGCCGCCTGCGGCTCATCGGCACGCTCGATCTCGCCTCGCTGCTGCGCGCCTGACGCTCCCGCCGTGGGCCTTCGAGAACGCTGATCGCCGGTTCGCGGCGCGCACGGCTGTATCCTTCGGCCGATGACCCAACCGGGAACCACGCCCGACGACACCGAGGCCGCGGCCCGCGGCACCACCCGCAGGACCGCGACCGCCGACTCCGCTCGCGCCTCGACCGGCACGAAGACCAGGACGAAGAGCCACGCGGCGCCGAAGGCGAACGGCGCCGCAGCCACCGGCTCCGGCAGCGGGGCCGCGAACGGCCGAACGGCGCCCGGGCGTGCCGTGACCGCGACGGCGCCGCGCCAGAACGGGCCGCGTCGCGCCCCGGCGGCCACCGCCGACGCGCGAGCGCCGGAGCGGGACGTGAACCTCGAGGCCCTTCGCAAGCAGCTCCTCGCGACGGTCCTGGAGCACTACCCGCAGGCCGACCTGGCGCCCGTCGAGGCGGCATTCGACCTCGCCGTCGAGGCCCACGCGAGCCAGCGCCGCGCCACCGGCGAGCCGTACGTCACCCACCCGATCGCCTCGGCCCAGATCACCGCCGAGCTCGGCATCGATCCCGTGGCGGTCACCGCCGCGCTCCTCCACGACGTCCCCGAGGACACCGAGTACGGGCTCCAGGACATCGAGGAGCGGTTCGGGGCGGAGGTCGCCCGCCTCGTCGACGGCGTCACGAAGCTCTCGAAGTTCAGCACCCACAGCCACGAGGAGCAGCAGGCCGAGAACATCCGGAAGATGCTCCTGGCGATGGCGGAGGACATCCGGGTCGTCCTCATCAAGCTCGCCGACCGGCTCCACAACATGCGGACGCTGTACGGGCTGCCGTCCGAGAAGCAGCTCCGGATCGCCCGCCAGACCCAGGAGATCTACGCGCCGCTCGCCGAGCGGCTCGGGATCTGGCAGATCAAGTGGGAGCTGGAGGACCTCGCGTTCAAGGTCCTCGAGCCGGAGGCCTATCGCGAGCTCGCGAAGCTCCTCGACACGCGCCGCAAGGGCCGCGAGGACTTCATCGAGCGGGCGATCGCGGAGCTGACGCCGCGCCTCGAGGCCGCCGGCATCGAGGCCGACCTGCAGGGCCGCCCGAAGCACATCTACAGCATCCACAAGAAGATGCAGCGCAAGTCGGCCGAGTTCGCCGAGATCTACGACGTCTACGCGATCCGGGTCCTCGTCGACGAGGTCCGCGACTGCTACGCGGCGCTCGGCATCGTCCACGCCCTCTGGCGGCCCATCCCGGGCCAGTTCGACGACTACATCGCGAACCCGAAGAACAACCTCTACCAGTCGCTCCACACCGCGGTGATCGCGCTCGACGGGAAGCCGCTCGAGATCCAGATCCGGACGCATGCGATGCACCAGGTCAGCGAGGTCGGCATCGCCGCCCACTGGCGCTACAAGGAAGGCTCGAAGAGCGACCGCGAGTACGACGCGAAGCTCGCGTGGCTCCGCCAGCTGATGGAGTGGCAGCGCGACGTCTCGGACTCCGATGCGACCGAGTTCGTCGAGGGCATCAAGCTCGACATCTTCCAGGACCAGGTCTTCGTCTTCACCCCGAAGGGCGACATCAAGGACCTGCCCGCCGGCGCCACCCCGCTCGACTTCGCGTACCGGATCCACACCGACGTCGGCCACCGCACGATCGGGGCAAAGGTGAACAACCGCCTCGTCCCCCTCGACTACCGGTTGAAGAACGGCGACATCGTCGAGATCGTCACGACGAAGGGCGAGCACGGTCCGTCACGCGACTGGCTGAACATCGTCCGGACCTCCCACGCCCGGGAGAAGATCCGGCAATGGTTCAAGAAGAAGGACCGCGCCGAGAACATCGTCCACGGCCGGGAGGCCTTGGAGCGCGAGCTCCGGCGGCTGGCTCGCAAGACGATCCAGGCCGTCGGCAACGACAAGATCGCCGAGGTCGGCAAGCAGTACAACCAGGAGACGCTGGACGACTTCTACGCCGCGATCGGCTACGGGGCGATCAGCGCCCAGCAGGTCGTGGCGCGGCTGGGCGTCCTCGACGACACCGAGGTCGGTCTGCCGACGGTCGCCCCGCCGACGCTGCCGGCCCGAACCGGCGGCGTCCGGGTCAAGGGCGTGGGCGACCTGCTCGTCCGGTTCGCGAAGTGCTGCCACCCGATCCCGGGCGACCCGATCGTCGGGTTCATCACCCGCGGCAAGGGCGTGACGGTCCACCTCCGATCGTGCCCGACCGTCCTGAACGAGAAAGAGGTCCCGCGGCTGATCGACGTGGAGTGGGAGGCCGCGCCGACCCAGACCTACCCGATCGCGATCCGGGTGGAGGCCTACGACCGGACCGGCCTGCTGAACGACATCACCCAGGTCGTCGCGGAGAACAAGGTGAACATCGTCGCGGCGTCCGTGAACGTGAACCCGGATCACACCGCGATCGTCACCGCGACCCTTCAGGTCGCCTCGGTGTCGCAGCTGGCCCGGGTCATGGGCCGGATCGAGGGTCTGAAGGACGTGCTCAACGTCCAGCGGGATCTGACCTAGCCCTCCGCCGCCGCCGGCCCGAGGGCCCTGGCCCCCGGCCCGAGGGCCCTGGCCCCCGGGTTCCCGTGTGGCGGGCGTATCACGCACCGACGCACGGAACCTGCAGCGAATGCCCGCCCGGCGGGCGAATCGTGCGAGACACCCTTGTGTGGGCTTCCAAGCGGGCGAACCGAACGCAGGACCTGCTCGATACGCCCGCGGGGCGGGAATCCAGGGATCCGGCTAGCTGATCGCCGCGAAGATCCAGGCGCCGAGCCAGATCCCGGCCAGCGCGGCGATGACGATCAGGATCGGCAGCGCACGCCGGAGCGAGTCGGTCATCCCGCGGCCTCGGCGTCGGCGTCGGCGAGGCGATCGGCCTTCGCCCGCGCGTACTCGTCGTCGGTGAGCTCACCCTGGTCGTGGAGGCGGACCAGCGTCTCGAGGTCGTCGACCAGGTCCGACGAGCCGCCGGGCGCCGGCTCCGTCGCCGGACGGACGGTCGCGGACCATGACGGCGCGAACGCATTCGAGGCGAATGTCGTGTCGTCGACAGGTCGGGCGCCGGGGTCGGTCGGCAACCCGGCGTTCGAGGCCCCGGCCGCGCTCGAACCGGAGCCTGCCGGTTGCCAGGACAACCGGTTGATCACCGGTGACGAGACCCGATTGCCGGGTCGACCGGCCCGCGCCTCCCGCCAGGCCGCGATCGCGATCACGACCGGCGCCGCCCCCATGATCCAGAAGAGGATGCCCGGGATCAGCCAGCCCCAGACCGGGCCGGCCTCGCCGTCGGGTGGATGGAACCCGTAGTCGACGAAGTTCCAGCCGAGCGACAGGAACAGCGCCGGCCAACCGAGCGCGACCAGGGCGGCCGCCGCCGTGCTGATCCGCGAGCCGAACCACATGATCAGGCCGGCCGCGCCGAACAGACCGAACATGCCGCCGACCATCGCGAGCGGCGTGCCGCTGGGGCAGGGCTGGGCGGTGACGTACGGCCCGCCGTCGGCGCAGGCGCCGCCGATGTCCATGACGGCGCGCATGCCGAGGAACAGCAGGGTGATCGAGGTGGTGCCCACGATGATCCCCGCGAGATAGCCGACAAGCGTGCGCAGCCGCACTCCGGACGAGCTCACGCCGGGATGATACGAGCGCCCGAGCCCGCTTCGATCCCCCGGTGGTCCCGGTCCACCTTCCCTCGCCGTCTGCCTGCCCGGTGACCGCGTGCACCACCCGGTCTTCCTTGGCTGATGTCGCCCATCCGCGATGCCTATACTCGGCTGGCCGGAGGGAGCGGTACCGGGCCCCCAGTCAATGGTTTCGGCACTCCGGCTCGGCGGCATCGAATCCAGGTCTTCGAGTGCACGGGCGAGGGGTTCGCGCACGACGGAGGGAGGGCTCTGGCTATGCGCAGGCTGATTTCCGCGACCGCGATCGCGCTGCTCGTCGTGGCACAGGCACCGTCACCGACAAGAGGCGCGGATCCGCAGCGTCACTTCGGACGAGTCCCGAGAGCCGGCTTGACTCCAAGCCTCGAGCGGGTGCTTGGCCTCAACGGCCCGGGCATGGTCGACCTGGCCGTCGAGCTCGAAGGCCAGCCGGTTGCGGTCGCGGCCGGAGACGCACTTGGCGCCGGGACGGGACTCACGGATACGCAGAAGGGGAGCCTCCGACAGGGCCTCGAGCGCCGACAACCAGCGGTTGAAGCCGGTCTGCGCAGTCTCGGAGCTCGGATCGAGGCCAGGTACACGGACGTGTTCAACGGGTTCCGGATCCGGGTCCCGCGTGCGAGCGTCGAGCGCATCGCGAGCCTCCCGGGTGTCACCCACCTCTACACGGTGCCCCTGCACACACCGACCAACACCACGACCGACGACTTCCTCAACGCCGATCGCACGTGGGGCCAGACGGGATTCACGGGTGCCGGCATCAAGATCGCGATCATCGATTCCGGGATCAACTACAACCACGTCGACTTCGGCGGCGCCGGCCAGGCGGCCTTCAACGCGAACAACGGGACGGTGATCGAGCCCGGGACCTTCCCGACGGCAAAGGTCGTCAAGGGATATGACTTCGTCGGCGACGCATATGACGGCGACAACACCCCCCATCCGGATCCGGATCCGCTCGACTGCAAGGCAGCCGACGCAGAGATCGTGCAACACGGGACGCATGTCGCCGGCACGGCAGCGGGCTTCGGAGTCAAGGCCAACGGTCAGACCTACGCAGGGTCATACAACGCCAACACGCTCAGCTCCACGGCCTTCAGCGTTGGCCCCGGGGTGGCGCCGCGCGCGAAGCTGATGGCCTACCGAGTGTTCGGGTGTAGCGGCCAGACACGCGTCGTCACGGACGCGATCGAGCGTGCCGTCCAGGACGGCGCCGATGTCATCAACATCTCACTCGGAACTGACCTGGGCAGCCCGGAGGACCTTGACGCCGTCGCCGCGAACAACGCTGCCCTGGCCGGTGTGACGGTGGTCGCCTCCGCGGGCAACTCGGGCCGCTCGGCGTACGAGGTCGGCAGTCCCGCCGTTGCGACTCGGGCCATCGCGGTGGGAGCCATCGACGCCGTGCGCGACTTCCCGGGTGCGACGATTGACCTCGCGACGCAACCCAACGTCGACGCGATCAACGCCAACGAAGCCGCGCTTCCAGTCACCGGCGTGGTTCATCGCTTCGCGGACGATCCATCGACCGAGGCCGACCCGGACACGGGTGTCGGCGGCGAGAATCTCGGCTGCGACGCGGGTTCGTACGCATACAACCACTTCCTCGCCGGTCAGATCGCCGTCGTGGACCGCGGCGGCTGTGCTCGAGTCGACAAGGCCAAAGTCGGTCAGCTCCAGGGGGCGGCCGCGGTCGTGATGATCAACACCTTCGCCGGCCTGCCGCCGCTCGAGCGCGCGATCGCCGGTGTCTCAATCCCGTTCATCGGCGTCAGCACGGCGGATGCCGGCCTCCTCGAAACCGACGACGGGACCAGCGCCACGATCTCCGCCACAGGCCGGATCTCGAACCCCTCATTCAAGCACGCCGCGGAGTTCACCTCGGCCGGCCCCCGCAGGCTGGACCTCATGATCAAGCCCGATGTGGTCGCGCCCGGAGTTGCCGTCTTCTCCGCCGATGGCTCGACGGGTTCCTCCGGCAAGAGCCTGAGCGGGACCTCGATGGCGTCGCCGGCCGTCGCCGGGGTCGCCGCGCTGGTGAATGAGGCGCATCCGGGTTGGTCGCCGGCCCAGATCAAGGCGGCGATCGTGAGCACGGCGGCACCCAACCAGGTTGACCCGTATCAGATCGTCCAGTCGGGTGCAGGAGTGGCGGCGCCTCGTCGCGCCGTCGACACCAAGGCCTACGCCACAACCGAGCCTGGCTCCTCGAGCCTGACCTTCGGCTATCACGACATGACTGACGTGCAGGGATCGACGGTCGCCTACCGCCAGACCCGACAGCTGACGATCCACAACACCAGCAATGCGTCGATCAAGTACACGCTCACCAACGCCTTCAACACCTCCAGTCTCGGCCTGACCGTGGCGCTCTCTCCGACGTCGGTGAACGTCCCGGCGGGAACGACTCGGACCGTCGAGGTGACGCTGGCGATGACCGAAACGGCTGCCGCCGCGCTCGACGACGTCGCCCCGTTCCATAGCCCAGCCATCGCTGTGGACGAGTTCGGGCAGCTCTATACGCCCATGTCTGCCGTCGCGGGTGTCATCCTGGCGACCCCGACGGCGGAGGGTACCGGGATCTACCCCCTTCGCATCCCATGGCTGGTCGCCCCGCGCGGCGATTCGGACGTCAAGGACGTCGCGGGGTCCAGGGCGGCCTACGTCAACGATGGGAACCTGCGTCGGAGCACCGTGGAGGTCCGGAACAGGGGGCTCCACGCCGGGATCATGGATGTCTACCAGTGGGGGATCGACGATCCGAACGACGGGCTCGCGGGCATCGACCTGCGTGCTGCGGGCGTGCAGTCGATCGACCCGGCGGTCTGCGACTCGGGGGCGCCGGCCAAGGACCGCTGCCTCGTCTTCGCGATCAATACCTGGGGCCGCTGGAGCAACGCCGCCGAGAACGAGTTCGACGTCAATATCGATACGAACGGCGACGGCCAGGCCGACTTCGCTGTCATCGGCGTCGACCTGGGCCTAGTCTTCGACACCCTCTTCGGCCTCGAAGGCTCGGTGATCTTCGACCTGCGCACGGACGAGATCATCAACCTCTACTTCGCCACGGCACCGCCCAACGGCTCGACCGTGCTCCTTCCGGTCCTCGCCAGCGACCTCGGACTGGCGAAGAGCGACGACCGCAACTTCACCTATACGGTCGCATCCTTCAACACGTACGACGACGTCCCCCGCACGGACACGATGGGTACCACCAAGCCGGGGCACTTCAACGCCTTCAAGCCCGTACTCTCGAACGGGGACTTCGTGGCGCTTGATCCGGGCGCCAGTAGCGTCCTGAACCTGAGCGTCGATGCCAGCCGGTATGCGCCCAACAAGGGCATGCTCGGCTGGATGGTCGTGACCCTCGAGGACGCGAACGGGAAGGCGCAGGCCGACACCTTGGCTGTCGGAACCGTGCCCAGCTAGGCGTCGTCGCGTCCCAAAGGCCGTGCGCTTGGGCGATCCGGCCGACGGCTAGACTCTCCGCGATGCCCGACCTCCGCGCCCCCCGGGGCACCCGCGACCTCCTGCCGCCCGAGCGGACGGCGATGCTCCGGCTGGAGACGATCGCGGCCGATCTCTCGGCCCGCTACGGCTACCGCCCGATCGAGACGCCGCTCTTCGAGCAGACGACCGTGTTCGAACGGGGGATCGGCGACGCGACCGACGTCGTCGAGAAGGAGCTCTTCCGACTGGCGCCGCGGACCGACGAGGGCGAGGCCTGGGCGCTCCGCCCGGAGCCCACGGCCGGGATCGTCCGGGCCTACATCCAGCACGGGATGCAGACCTGGCCGCAGCCGGTGAAGCTGATGCTCACCGGGCCGATGTTCCGCTACGACCGCCCCCAGGCCGGGCGGTACCGGGAGTTCTGGCAGTTCGACGTCGAGGCGATCGGCGATCCGGGGCCGGCCGTCGACGCCGAGATCATCGAGCTCGCCGACCGGTTCTATCGCGAGGCCGGGATCCGGGACCCGGAGATCCTCGTCAACTCGATCGGCGATCCGGTCTGCCGACCGGCGTACGTGGCGGAGCTCGCGGCCTTCTATCGCGCCCACCTGGACGATCTCCCGGAGCTCGAGCGGAGCCGGCTCGACCGGGCGCCCCTCCGCCTCCTCGATTCGAAGGAGCCGGTGATGGTCGAGCTCAACGCCTCGGCGCCGGTGATCACCGAGCACCTCTGCGACGCCTGCGCGGAGCATTTCCGCGGCCTCTCCGAGCATCTCGACGCGCTCGGCGTCGCCCACCGGCTCGAGCCGCGCCTCGTGCGCGGTCTCGACTACTACACGCGGACGGCCTTCGAGGTCTATCCCCGGGGCATCTCCGGCCAGCAATCGGCGATCGGCGGCGGCGGCCGCTACGACGGGCTGGTGGAGCTGCTGGGGGGCAGGCCGACGCCGGGCATCGGCTTCGGGCTGGGGCTCGACCGGGTGCTCCGGACCCTGGAGACGCAGGGCGACGCGCCGGCGGAGCTCGCGGCGCCGGTCGCGGTCGTCGTCGGCGCCGAGCCGGCCGCGACCGCCGAACGGCTCCGGATCGCGACGCTCCTGCGGGCCGGTGGCCTCGCCGCCCGGGCGGAGCTCGCCCCGCGCAAGCTCGGCAAGCAGCTGGAGGCCGCGGCTCGCGACCACGCCCATTTCGCCGTGATCGTCGGCGACGAGCTGGCCGACGGCCAGGTCCAGCTCCGGGACCTCGAGGCCGGCAGCCAGAAGCTCGTCGCGGTCGACGACCTCCTGCGCGAGGTCGGCCGGGCCCACGGCAGCCACCGCCACGGCGCGGGGGCCGGCTCGGCGGCGTCATGAGCGGCGATCGCTGGGCCGGGGGCGCGGCCTACGAATCGTACGTGGGGCGGCTGAGCCGCCGCGTCGCGCCGGTCTTCGTCGACTGGCTGGACGTGCCGCCCGACCGTCGCTGGCTGGACGTCGGCAGCGGGACCGGCGCGCTGAGCTCCACGATCCTCGCCTCGGCGGCACCGCGTTCCGTCGTCGGCGTCGACCCGTCCGCGAGCTTCGTCGACCACGCGCGGGCGACGATCGCCGACGATCGGGCCCGGTTCGAGGTCGGTTCAGCCGATGCACTGCCCCTGCCGGACGGCTCCGTCGACGCCGTGGTTGCCGGCCTCGTGCTGAACTTCGTCCCGGACATCCCCGCGGCGCTCGCGGAGGTGCGGCGCGTCGCCGCGCCGGGCGCGCGGGTCGGTGCGTACGTCTGGGACTACGCGGGCGGAATGGACGTGATCCGCCACTACTGGGAGGCGGCCGCGGCCGTGGATCCGGCCGGGGTCGCTGCCGTGGGCGCGGAGCACTTCCCGATCTGCGAGCCCGGCGCCCTGGCCGCGGCCTTTCGCGACGCCGGTCTCCGTGAGGTCGACGACCGGCCGATCGAGATCGCCGCGAACTATGTCGGGTTCGACGACTACTGGGCCGGCTTCCTGACCGGGATCGGGCCGGCGCCCGGCTTCAACATGCGCCTCGACGAGGCGCGTCGCGCCGCGGTGCAGGAACAGCTCCGGTCGAGCCTACCGGCGTCGCCGGACGGCGGCGTCCACCTGACGGCGCGAGCCTGGGCGGCCCGCGGAGCGGCCTGAGCCTCAGTCCTCGGTGAGGTCCGGGCGGGCGAGGTCCTCCAGGGCCTGCTCGAGCGCCACCGCGGACTCCTCGGAGAACGCCGAGAGCACCACGAACCGCGGGTGCGGGTGCTCGTCGAGCCAGGCCGCGGTCTCGCGCACCGCGATTGCCGCCGCGAGGGCGGAGGGATAGCCGAACCGCCCGGTCGAGATCGCGGGGATCGCGACGCTGCCGAGCTTCCGCTCCTCGGCGAGCCCGAGCGACGAGCGGTAGCAGCTCGCGAGGGTCGCCTCGGCGGACCCGCCGCCCCCGTCGTAGACCGGGCCGACCGTGTGGATGACGTACTTCGCCTTCAGATCGAACCCGTTCGTGATCCGGGCCTCGCCGGGCGGACACGGCGCCTGCCGAATCGCCGATTCGGCCAGACGCGGCCCGGCGGCGCGATGGATCGCCCCGTCGACGCCACCGCCGCCCTGAAGCGACGAGTTCGCGGCGTTGACGATGGCGTCCACCTCGAGATCGACGATCGAGCCACGGGCGATCCGGAGACGAGGCATCGGCTCAGCCGGCGTCCTTGAACTGCCAGATCCCGAAGAGGTTGCCATCGGGATCCTTCAGCCATGCCGCGAAGCCGGCGCCTGCATCGGCGATCCCGTCCACGGTCTTCGGCGCCTCGTACTCCTCGAACGTCACGCCCTTCGCCCGGAGCGCGGCCACCTCGGCGCCGATGTCCGGCACCCGGAAGGCCATCTGCGTGTGCGTTCCGCTGGCCTGGCCGGCGCTCCGCGAGACCGCGAAGTACGTCCCGGCGCCGGCGTCGTAATAGACCGTGGACGGCGTCTCGCGCTGGACGGTGAAGCCGAGGACGTCCTCGTAGAACCGCCGAAGACGCGCCACGTCGGACGTGGGGATCGTGGGGTAGACGGGATGGTCCCGGAGCATCGACCTCTCCTCGTCGATCGGAGCAACTCCCGTACGATACGCCGGTCATGACGGACGCACCCCCGCTCGATCGCAGCGCCGAGAGCGCGCCCCACGCCCACCTCGCGACCCCGTACCGGACCCACACCTGTGGCGCCCTGCGGGCCGAGGACGCGGGCGTCACCGCCCGGCTCTCGGGCTGGGTCCACCGCCGCCGCGACCACGGCCAGCTGATCTTCCTCGATCTCCGCGATCGCCACGGGATCACCCAGGTCGTCGTGGACCAGACCGACGACCCGGAGGCCCACGAGGTCGCGAGCAGGCTCCGGAACGAGTTCGTCGTCACCGTCGACGGCGACGTCGCGCTGCGACTCCCCGGCACGGAGAACCCACGCCTGCCCACCGGCGCGATCGAGGTCCGGGCGCGCCGCGTCCGGATCCTCAGCGAGTCGAAGACGCCGCCGTTCTATGTCAACGAGCCGGACGCCCCGATCGACGAGTCGCTCCGGCTCCGGTATCGCTACCTCGACATCCGGCGCGAGCCGATGACCCGACGCCTGCTGCTTCGGAGCCGCCTCGTCCAGGCGATCCGGGAGGTCCATCACGCCCACGGCTTCGTCGAGGTCGAGACGCCGAACCTCATCAAGTCGACCCCCGAGGGTGCCCGCGACTTCGTCGTCCCGTCGCGGCTCCAGCCGGGCAGCGTCTACGCCCTGCCGCAGAGCCCGCAGCAGCTCAAGCAGCTGCTGATGGTCGCCGGCGTCGACCGCTACTTCCAGATCGCCCGCTGCTTCCG
>DATBGP010000330.1:0-12199 GCA_036557925.1 Candidatus Limnocylindrales bacterium
GTCCGGGTTGGACCGCTGTCGGCGGGACGCGTCAGTCGACGTTCGCGAGGACGCCGGTCTCCACGTCGTAGACCAGCCCGCGGATGGGGACGGGCCGGATCCACGGATGCTCGGCAAGCCGACGGACCTGGGCGCGGACGCTCTCCTCGAGGTCCGCGAACGTCCCGAACCCCAGCGACTGGTCGAGGCCGGTCCGGGCCACGAGGGCCTCCCGGAACTCCTCCTCGGTTCGACCCTGGAGCCCGCAGCGCGTGTGGCCGATCACGAGGATCGCGTCCGTCCGGAGGAGCTCCTGGCTCACGACGATCGAGCGGATGGCGTCGTCGGTCGCGAGGCCGCCCGCGTTCCGGACGATGTGGGCATCGCCGGTCTGCAGCCCCAGCACCTCCTCGACGTGGAGCCGGGCGTCCATGCAGGCAAGGATCGCGAGGCCGGTCCGCGGCCGCGCGTCCATGCGTCGCCGGTCGAAGGTCTCGACGAATCGCCGGTTGCCGGCGAGGACCTGCTCGATCTCCCGGCGGCCGCGTTCCGCCGGCTCCGGGTCCATCTCGGCCGGCGCCTTCAGTTCGAGGGGCCGAAGAGGAGCGAGAGCCAGGAGTCCAGCGGGCTCTGGCGCGTCGTCGTCGCGCCGAGGCGGACGGACGCCGATCCGGGCGCGCCGTCGACGGGCGCCGGGACCGAGGGATCGAGGGTGAAGGGGATCTCGCGCGGGTTGCCGAGCCGGTGGGCGCGGGCCTCGAGACCGACGTACTGCGGCTTGACGATCAGGTCGAGCTCGTCCTGGAGAGCGTCGACCTCGTCGGCAAGGGCGGCGTTGTCCGCCGCGAGCTGGACCGCCTGGTTCGCGGCGGCCTGGGCGTCGCCGACCTGGCGGGCGAACAGGATCACGATCCAGACGGCGACAAGGGCTGCCGAGGCCCAGCCGATCCGGCGCCGCGTGAAGCCGGCGACCGAGAGGCCGGCGAGGTCGACAGGCCCGTTCGGGTTGGCGGACGGCTCCTCCGCCTCCGGTTCGGCGTCGGATCGCGCCGGGGTGGGATCGGGGGGTGTGGGGCGCCGGCGGTGACGGGCGGAGGGCGCGCTCGGGTCGTCCACGGTTCCAGGGAGCGTAGCTGCCGGTAGCTGACATGTCAACTCGACGCAGCCGTGACAGCCAACCTGTCACGAGCGTGGCGGAGCCTCCTGCTACACTCCGCCAAATCGCACGCCTGTTCTGTTTCGAGGTGGTCGATGCGCACGTACGCCCCGGCCTCGACGGATGCGGTCCTGGGCCGGATCCTCGAGGAGGAGCCGTCCCTGTCGGGCGGCGTCACGCACCATGCCGTCATCCCCGCCCGGACCCCGGACTGGCGGGATTTCCCGGACTGGCTCGATCCGCGGATCCGGAAGGGCCTGGCGTCGCGCGGGATCGAGCGACTCTATTCGCACCAGGCGGAGGCGATCGACGCCGTCCGGGCGGGACGGGACGTCGTCGTGGTCACGCCGACGGCATCGGGCAAGACGCTCTGCTACATGGTCCCAACGCTTCAGGCGATCGCGGACGATCCGTCGGCTCGAGCCCTGTACCTGTTCCCGACGAAGGCCCTCGGCCAGGACCAGGTTGCCGAGCTCGGCGAGCTCTCGCGGGCGGCCGGGATCGGGGTCGCCGCGGCCACGTACGACGGCGACACCCCGGCGCCGATCCGGTCGGCGATCCGGGGTGCGGGGCAGGTCGTCGTCTCGAACCCGGACATGCTCCACTCGGCGATCCTTCCCCACCACACGAAGTGGTTCCAGCTGTTCGAGCAGCTCAGAGTGATCGTCATCGACGAGCTCCACACGTACCGGGGCGTGTTCGGGAGCCACGTCGCGAACGTCATCCGGCGGCTGCTCCGGCTGTGCGCCCACTACGGCAGCCGGCCGGTCATCGTCTGCTGCTCGGCGACGATCGCGAACCCGGCGGAGCTCGCGGCGACCCTCACGGCCCGCACGCCCGTCCTCGTCGACCGCAACGGCGCTCCCAGCGGCGAGCGTCACGTCCTGCTCGTCGAGCCGCCGCTTGCCGACCGGGCCACCGGGGCCCGGGCGTCCGCCGAGGCCGTGGCCCACCGCTGGGCGATGCCCTTCCTCCGGGCCGGACGCCAGACGGTCGTGTTCGGCCGCAGCCGGACGGTCGTCGAGATCATGCTCTCGACGCTGCGCGAGGCGCTCCGGCAGGACCTCGGGCCGCGATCCCGGATCCGCGGCTACCGCGGCGGCTACCTGCCGCTCGAGCGGCGGGCGATCGAACGGGGCCTCCGCGACGGCGAGATCCTCGGCGTCGTCGCCACGAACGCGCTCGAGCTCGGTGTCGACATCGGCCGGCTCGACGTGTCGATCCTCGCGGGCTATCCGGGCTCCGTCGCCGCAACGTGGCAGCAGATCGGCCGGGCCGGCCGGCGCGGTGCCACGAGCGTCGGCATCCTGGTCTCGTCCGGCGCGCCCGTCGATCGCTACGTGGTCCACCACCCGGAGTTCCTTCTCGACGGCCAGTCCGAGGAGGCCCGCCTGGATCCGGACAACCTCCATGTCCTGCTCGCCCATCTCCGGTGCGCGACGTTCGAGCTGCCGTTCGAGCCCGGCGAGGAGTTCGGGCCTTCCGCGGCCGACGAGCTCCTCTCGTTCGTCGCGGAGTCGGGCCACATCCGCCAGGCCGACGATGGGCGCTGGTACTGGAGCTCGGAGAACTTCCCCGCGTCGGAGGTGTCGCTCCGGAGCGCGGCGCCGGAGAACGTCGTGATCATCGACACGTCGCCGGACCGGCCGCGGGTCCTCGGCGAGGTCGACCTCTTCTCGGCCCAGGTCCTCGTCCACGAGCGGGCGATCTACATGCACGAGTCGGTCCAGTACTACGTGGACCGGCTCGAGTGGGGCGAGCGGAAGGCCTACGTCCACCGGATCGACGCCGATCACTACACGTACGCGAACCGGGCCGTGACGCTGAAGCCGCTCGACGTCTTCGGCGACGCGCCGGCGCCGGGTGGCCGGCGGGTCCACGGCGAGGTGATGGTCGCCAGCCTCGTCACGCTGTTCAAGAAGCTGAAGTTCGGGACGGACGAGAACGTCGGCTGGGGTCCGATCGACCTGCCCGAGCTGGAGCTCCAGACCACCGCGTACTGGCTGACCGCCGAAGGCGCGTCGGGCGGCTGGCGGCGGAACGAGCTCGACATCGCGCTGATGGGTGCCGGGCGGGCGATCCAGACGGTGGCCGCCGTCCTGCTCATGGTCGATCCCCGGGATCTGGGTCTCGTGACCCAGGTCCGCTCCCCGCACCACGAGGCGCCGACGATCTACCTCTACGAGGCCGTGCCCGGCGGGATCGGCCTGAGCCCGCGGCTCTGGGAGCGCCATGACGAGCTGATCGCCGCGGCCACCGGGCTGATCCGCGGCTGTGACTGCGACCGAGGCTGTCCGGCCTGCACCGGGCCGCGCCTCGAGCCGGACGTCGACGCGCGAGCGCTCGCGCTCCGGCTCCTCGACCACCTCCGAACGGATCCGGTGGCGATCGAGCCCGTCCTCGCGGGATCGCGGTGAGCGGGGCGACGCTCGAGCGCCGGCTGGCGAACTACCGGGCGACGCTCGCGGCAACCGGTCGGGAGCCCGGCGACCGGCGCGACGGTGGCGTCGAAGCCGGTTCGATCGAGCTGGGGCGCCGGCTCGCCCAGGCGGTCGACGGCGAGCTGCTCCTGGACCCGGCGGGGCCCGTCGTCCGGTGCGAGCCGGCGACCGTGATCCTGCCGATCGACCGGGAACGCCTGGCCGGCCTGCCCGGCCTGCCGCCGCCCCAGGTGCCGCTCGTCTGCCTCGACACCGAGACGACGGGTCTGGCGACGGCCTCGGGCACGGTCGCCTTCCTCGTCGGGCTCGGCTGGTGGGAGGCGGACCGCTTCCGCCAGGTCCAGCTGCTCCTGCCGGACCATCCGGCCGAGCCGGGCCTCCTCGCGCGGGTCGCGAGCCACCTCCCCGCCGACGGCTGGCTCGTGACGTACAACGGTCGTGGCTTCGACTGGCCGCTCCTCGTGGCCCGGTGGCGGATGGCCCGCTCGCCCGCGCCGGCGCTGGCCGGGCACCTGGACCTCCTGCCGTTCGTCCGTCGGGTCCTTCGCCACCGGATGAGCGACGCCCGGCTGCGAACGGTCGAGACCGAGCTGCTCGGCACCTACCGCCATGAGGACGTCGAGGGTTGGCAGATCCCCGGACGCTTCCTCGACTTCCTCCGCGGCGCACCCGCCGAGCCGCTCGTCCAGGTCGTCCGCCACAACCGCGAGGACGTGCGATCGCTCGCCCGGCTGCTCGGCCGGATCGACGAGGACTACGCGGATCCGGCGGCGCGTCGGATCGCGCCGCGCGGCGACCTCGCCGGCCTGGCCCGCGCGTTCGCCCGCGAGCGGCGTCTCACCGATGCGCTCGATTGTCTGGACGCAGCCATCGACCGCAAGCCGGATGGCCCGGCGGCCGGCGGGGTCGAGGCGCCCGATCCGGCCGTGCACGAGGAGGACGACGATCCACGACGACCGTGGTGGCACCCCAGGCGGGTCGCGGACGTGGGCGGGATCGCGAAGGCGGCCTCCTGGACGCGCGTCGTCGAGGGACGGCTCGACTCGCCGTGGACGCCGGAGCGGGTCGCGATCGAGCGCGCACGACTGCTCCGTCGGATGGGCCGCTACGACGAGGCGGTGGCTGCGTGGCGGGACCTGACCGCCGGCGGCGGGGCGATCGCCGTGCATGCCTGGATCGAGGTCGCGAAGCTCCTCGAGCATCGCCTCGGCGATCCGGGCGGCGCCCTGGAAGCGACCGAACGCGCGATGGCGCTGGCCGAGCGGCGTCGACGAACGGGGATGGGCGACCCGCTCGTCGAGCGAGCGCTCGCAGCCCGGCTCGACCGGCTGCGGCGCCGGGCTCAGACGGGCGCCGGCGTCTCGGAAGGCGTGACGAGGGGCACCCGCGGATCGGCGGCCGTGCCCGGCCAGGTTTCGCGGACCCAGTCGAGATCCGGATCGAACGAGCAGGCCATCGTGCGCCGGTCGCCGGCCAGCGCATTCAGGTAATAGGCGTCGTCACCGTGGGCCGCAGCGAACGGGTGGTACCCATCCGTCACCAGCACGACGTCGCCGTCGCGGACCTCGAAGAAGGCGTCGCGGGATCGATCGGCCCGGTAGACGCGCTGGACCGCCCAGGCCGCCGGCCGACGGAACCGGTAGTGATACAGCTCCTCGAGCACCGCCTCGCCCGGCATCGCGTCGACGTCGTGCTTGTGGGGCGGCCAGCTCGACCAGTTGCCGGAGGGCGTGAAGACCTCGACCACCTCGAGGCGGTCCGCAGGGAACGCCGGCGTGACGATGTGGTTGATCTGGCGGGTCGCGTTGCCGGCGCCTCGCGTCTCGATGGCCACGTCGGCGGGGAGGATCGCGATCGGCTCGGTCGCCACGCCCGGACGGCCGGATCGCGGCGCACGGGCGACCGCCAGCGCGGCGGGTCGGTCGGCGGGCGCTCGATCGACCGAGATCGTCAGGGCCCGACCGTCGGGCAGCCACAGCGCCGACGGCAGATCGTCGAACACGGACGCTCGTCCCGGCAGCTCCCAGCGATGTCCGTGGTCGTCGGCGACGGTGACGTTCCGGCCCGCCAGGACCACGACGCACGTCTCCGCACCCGCGACCTCGCCGAGGTCCAGGGCGGTCGCAGGGACGACCCGCGACTCGAACGCGAGGTACCGCCAGCCGGCGCGGTCGGGCCCGAAGCGGACCTCCCCGAGCCCGTCTGGACGCAGCCGGAGCTCCTCGGGCGCGAGGTCGTTCGGGAGCGCCCGCGACGGGACGCCCGGGTCGGTGGCCACGGATCAGGACGGCGCGCGGACGTCGGGGTTCGGGATCATGGCGTCGGTCACCTGGTGAAGCAGGTCGTGGTACGACGCGATGAACGCCCGGAGCGTCCGCGCGGTCGGCGCAAACGCGTCGAACTCCGAGACGGTCAGTCCGTCGGACTCGTACGCCCGCACGAAGTCCGGGTAGTGCGACGCCAGCTCCGCCACGATGCGGGCGTCGACGGGGTCGTCCATGCGCGGTCGGACCTCCACGCTCGACGCGTTGAACCGGCGCTGCCAGGACGCGGGCATCGTGATGACGACGTCACCGCCGATCAGCTCCGACCAGTGCAGGTGGTGGCGGATCGCCGCGCCGAGCAGGCGCGCCCGGTAGCCTCGGTCCCGGAAGATCCCGTACGCCCGCTTGAAGACGGCAACGCCGGACCACGGGAGTGCGGTCGGGTCGGCGATGATCCCGTCGCGTTCCGTCTGGACGCGGAGCCAGTCCTCGATCCGGCCCATCATGATCGTGACGACCGGGCCCATCTCGGCCGTCGATTCGCCGGCCGCGGCGCGCCGCTGCAGGCCGCGCTCGATCGCCTCCGCCGCCGCGATCGCCTGGGCGACGGAGAAGCAGACGGTCGTGTTGACGCTGACTCCGGCCGCGGTGGCCTCCTCCATCGCCGCGATCCCGGCCGCCGTCGCAGGGAACTTCACGATGATGTTCGGGGCGAGCCCGCTGAAATGCCTGCCCTGCGCGACCATCCGCTCGGCGGATCGATGGAGGGTCGGATCGGTCTGGGTGGACAGCCGGCCCTGCCGCCCCTCGAAGGCCCCGAAGGCCGGCATCAGGAGCGGGGCCGCCCGGACGGACATCTCGTCGACGATCGTCCAGGCGAGCTCGGCCTCGTCGGCGTCGGGTCGCTCGACCACGAGGTCCCGGACCCGCTGGCGCCACACCGCGGGCTCCGACTTCCAGACGTCGGTCACGATCGTGGGGTTCGCGGTCGCGCCGACCGCGCCGAACGAGATCGCGTACTCGAGCTCGTCGATCGCGCACGAGTCGTTCCAGATGTCGGTCGGGGTCATCGCGACCGTCCGGCCGAGCGGCGTGTCCGCGAGCGGCGGCGCGGGCAGCTGGGCGAGGCTCATCCGGTCCTCCGATCAGGCGGCGTCGGCGACGCGTTCGACCGCCATCGCCACGGACCCGCCGCCGCCGAGGCAGAGCGTCGCAAGCCCGTATCGGCCGTCCCGCCGCTGCAGCTCGTGGAGCAGCGTCGCCACGATCCGGGCGCCGGACGCTCCGATCGGATGGCCCAGCGCGATCGCGCCACCGTTGACATTGACCTTGTCCCAGTCGAAGCCCAGCTCGCGCCCATCGGCGAGCGTCTGGGCCGCGAAGGCCTCGTTGATCTCGATCAGGTCGAACGCCTCGAGCGGGAGCTCGATCCGGTCGAGGAGCCGCTTCACGCCCTGCACGGGCGCGAGGAACAGCCACTTCGGGGCCACCTCGGCTTGGGCGTAGCCGACGATCCGGGCGAGCGGCCGGAGCCCGAATCGTTCGACCGCGCGCTCGCTGACCACGACGGTCGCCGCTGCGCCGTCCGTGATTCCCGGCGCGTTCCCCGCGGTCACCGTGCCGGTGATCGCGCTCCCCCGGTCGTCGCCGCTCGGCAGGTCGAAGACCGGCTGCAGGCGGGCGAGGGCCTCGGCGCTCGTGTCCCGGCGCGGGTTCTCGTCGGTGTCCACCACGGTCTCGCGGCCCTTCGCGTCCACGACCGTGACCGGCGCGAGCTCGGCGGCGAACCGGCCGCCGTCGATCGCGGCGATCGCCCGCTGGTGCGACGCGAGGGCAAACGCGTCCTGGTCCTGCCGGCTCACGTGATCGTGGATCGCCACGCGCTCGGCGTGGGTGCCCATGTGGCAGTCCTCGAAGGCGCACCACAGCCCGTCGCGGAGCGCGGCATCGACCAGCTTGCCGTCACCCAGTCGGTACCCGAAGCGGGCCCTCGGCAGGAGGTACGGCGCGAGGTTCATGTTCTCCATGCCACCGGCGACGACGATCTCGGAGTCGCCGGCGCGGATCTCGGCCGCCGCGAGCATGATCGACTTCAGGCCCGATCCGCAGACCCGGTTGATGGTGGTCGCCGACGTCGTGTCGGGCAGGCCCGCCTCGAGCGCCGCCTGGCGGGCCGGTGCCTGGCCGACGCCGGCCTGGAGCACCTGGCCCATCAGCACCTCGTCGATCGGCGTGTCCGCCGGCAGCCCGGATCGCTCCACGGCCGCCCGGATCGCGACGCCGCCGAGCGTCGTCGCCGGCGTGTCCGACAGGGCACCGCCGAACCTCCCGATCGGTGTCCGGGTCGCGCTCGCGATGAAGACGTCGCCGTTCCGGCCGGCGAGCTGGTCGACCATCAGCGCGTCCGCGGGAACCCGAGGTCGACCCTGGACGTGCCTGGGTCGGGCCAGCGTTGGGTCACGATCTTGGCCCGCGTGTAGAACTGGATGCCCTCCGGGCCGTACATGTGCAGGTCGCCGAAGAGCGAGTGCTTCCAGCCACCGAAGCTGTAGTAGGCGACCGGCACGGGGATCGGGACGTTGATCCCGACCATGCCGGCGTTGGCCTCGAACTGGAACTGGCGGGCCGCGCCGCCGTCGCGGGTGAAGATCGCGGTCCCGTTCCCGTACGGGTTGTCGTTCACGAGGTGAACGGCCTCCTCGTACGTGTCGACACGGACCACCGTGAGCACCGGTCCGAAGATCTCGTCGCGGTAGGCGTCCATCTCGGTGGTGACGTTGTCGATCAGCGAGGCGCCCAGGAAGAATCCGCCGTCCGACTCGTCGTAGAGCGGGTGGTCGCGGCCGTCGGCAACGATCGTCGCTCCCTGGGCTGCCCCGGAGTCCAGGTACGAGGCGACCTTGTCGCGATGCTGGCGGGTGACGAGCGGACCCATCTCCGCCTCGGGGTCGGTGCCGGGGCCTACCTTGATCTTCGGCAGCCGGGCCTGGATCGCCTCGACGAGCGGGTCGGCCACGGAGCCGACCGCGACCACCGTCGCGATCGCCATGCAACGCTCGCCGGACGAGCCGTAGCCGGCGGAGACCGCGGCGTCGGCGGCCATGTCGATGTCGGCGTCGGGCAGCACGATCATGTGGTTCTTCGCGCCGCCGAGCGCCTGGACCCGCTTCCCGTTCCGCGTCCCCGTCTCGTAGATGTACCGGGCGATCGGGGTGGAGCCGACGAACGACACCGCGGCGATGTCGGGGTGCTCCAGGATCGCGTCGACCGCGACCTTGTCGCCGTGGACGACGTTGAAGACGCCGTCGGGCACGCCGGCCTCGTGGAGGAGCTCGGCGAGGAACATCGACGCGGACGGGTCCTTCTCGGAAGGCTTCAGGACGAACGTGTTGCCGCAGGCGATCGCGTTGGCGAACATCCACATCGGGACCATCGCCGGGAAGTTGAACGGCGTGATCCCCGCGACGACGCCGAGGGGCTGGCGGATCTGGAAGACGTCCACGCCCGTGGAAGCCTGCTCCGTGAAGCCGCCCTTCAGGAGGTTCGGGATGCCGCAGGCGAACTCGAGGTTCTCGAGGCCGCGGGCGATCTCGCCGAGGGCGTCCGACGGGACCTTGCCGTGCTCGGCGGTCAGGTGCGCGGCGAGCTCCCGACGATGGGTCTCGACCAGGTTCCGGATCCGGAACAGGATCTCGGTCCGCTTCGAGAGCGACGTCGCCCGCCAGCCCGGGAACGCCGCCTTGGCGGCGGCGACCGCCGCGCCGATCTCGTCGGCCGACGCGAAATCGACCTCGCGAGCCAGCCGACCGGTCGCCGGGTCGAAGACCGGACCCCGACGGCCGGACGTCCCCTCCACGATCCGGCCGCCGATCCAGAAATGGACCGCGCCCGGGGTCGTGCTCCCCTGCTCCGCCCCGGCCCGGGCGCTGCCCGGCTCCGCGACCTGCGTCATCGTCTCGACCCTGCCCTTCTGACGTCCGTTTCCGCCGCACCCGACGGTCCGGCTGCACTCGTCACACCTTACCCCGAGGTCGGTCGCCGGGCCACCGAGCGCCCGGTCCGCGCGCCCGGTCCGCGCGCCCGGCGCCGTTCGCCACCATCGCCTGCGCCGTCCTCGGGGCGGGTGCGATCATGGCGCCGATGGACCCGACGAATCCCGAGCCACCGACCCGGCGGCTCACCGGCGCCCAGATCCTCGTCGAGCACCTGGTCCGCGAACGCGTGCCGTTCGCGGCGGGGATCCCCGGGCACGGCTGCTGGGCGATCACCGACGCCCTCCTCGACCGACGCGACGCGATCCGGACGATCCAGGTCATGCACGAGCAGTCGGCCGTGCACCTCGCCGACGGCCACTTCCGGGCGACCGGCCGGCCGATCCTCGCCTTCACGAGCATCGGGCCCGGGGCGATGAACACGGTCATCGGCATGGGCACCGCCTACGTGGACTCGACCGCGGTCGCGCTCGCCACCGGCTCGCCCCACACGTACATGCGGGGCCATGGCCTCTTCCAGGAGCTGGAGCGGCGCCACCACGCCGACAACCCGCGCGTCTTCGAGCCGCTCGTGAAGGAGTGGTGGCAGCCCTCACGCGTCGACGACCTGCCCTTCGTCCTCCACCGCGCGTGGAACGCGATGCTCAGCGGCCGGCCCGGGCCGATCCTCCTGGACCTGCCGATGGACGTCCAGGCGGAGGCCGCCGACGTCCGGCTCCCCGACCCGGCCGTCCGCGAGGCCCTCGGCCGCGTCCGGCCGGCTGCGGACGACGTCGAACGGGCCGCCGCGGCACTCCGCGACGCGACCCGCCCGGTGATCGTCGCCGGCGGGGGGGCGATCCTCGCGGAGGCGTGGGACGAGGTTCGAACCCTTGCCGAGCGCCTCGGTGCGCCCGTCGTCACGACCTGGAACGGCAAGGGCGCGATCGACGAGATGCACGAGCTGGCCGGCCACACGATCGGCGACACCGCCTCGACGTGCGGGAACCGGCTCGCCGCGACCGCGGACGTCGTCGTCTCGGTCGGCAACCGCTTCACCGACTGGTCCGCGTCGTCGTATCGCAAGGGCGTGACCTTCGCGATCCCCCCGTCGCGTCTGATCCAGGTCGACATCGACCCGCGCGAGATCGGCAAGAACTATCCGGCCGAGGTGGCGCTGGTCGGCGACGCGAAGGCCGCGTTGCAGGACCTCCTCTCGGCGCTCGGCTCGGGCGGTGGTCCCGAGCGCTACCGCGAGACGCCGTATTTCGCCGAGATCCAGCGGCTGAAGGGCGAGTGGTTCGACCAGGTCGAGCTGAAGTCCGGCTCGGACGCCACGCCGATGACGATGGCCCGGGCCGTCCGGGAGGTCCAGCGGGCGACGAGCGAGGACGCGATCGTCGTGACCGGCGCCGGCCTGCCACAGGGGATGGTCAAGCAGCGCTGGGTGACCCGCGAGCCGCGGACCCACCTGACCTCGGGCGGCTTCTCGACGATGGGCTTCACCCTCCCCGCGGCGATCGGCGCCCAGCTCGCGAAGCCGGACCGGCAGGTCGTCGCGGTCTGCGGCGACGGCGACTTCCTCCAGACGATGCAGGAGCTCCAGGCGGCGATCCTCGCCGGCACGCCGGTCTGCACCGTCGTCCTCGACAACTCCGGCTGGATCAGCATCAAGGGCGGCCAGCAGGGGTTCTTCGGCCGGCCGGCCTGGACGGACTTCGTCACGCCGGACGGGTCGATCTACTCGCCCGATTTCCGGGCGATCGCCGCGGCGTTCGGGATCCACAGCGAATTCGCCGAGCATCCCGACGAGGTCGAGCCGGCCGTGCGCCGGGCGCTCGGCTCCGGCGGGCCGTCGCTCGTCCACGTGAAGGTCGACCGGGACCTCGACCGGGCCGGGCCGGACAAGACCGGCTGGTGGGACGCGCCGAGCCCCGAGAACCATCCCGAGCAGCACGCCCGCTGGCTCGAGGGCCGGGCGGAGGAGCAGCACCAGTGACCGTGGGCTCGCCGCCATCCGGATTCCTCGAGCAGGCCGAGCGCCTCCGCCGCCGGCTCGCCGCGGACGGGCCCCTCGCGAACGCCTCGATCGGGACGGTACCCATCCTCTGGAACAACGTCGACATCCCCGAGCTCCGCCTCGGGACCAGCGCGGCGACGGTCCTCGACGACATCGCCCGGACCGGCTACGACGGGACCCAGCTCGGGCTCGGGTTCCCCGAGGGCGACGCGCTGAGAGCCGCCCTCACGGCGCGCGGGCTGCGCCTCGCCGAGGTCTACGCCTGGTTCGGCTCGACGGTCGACGGCCCGGTCGAGGGCTCGCTCGAGCTCGTCCGCGAGCGGATCCGGCTCCTCCGCATCGGCGGCGGCGAGGTGCTCTGCGTCGCC